>NZ_SZNK01000001.1:4465000-4575000 GCF_005217615.1 Brevibacillus antibioticus | reverse complement strand
CCAAGATGAGACTTCCCACAGCGCAAGCTGGTAAGACCCCTCATAGACGATGAGGTTGATAGGTTCGGTGTGGAAGCGCGGTAACGCGTGGAGCTGACGAATACTAATCGGTCGAGGACTTATCCACAAATTCTTAGCAATCATGCGTATTCAGTTTTGAAGGAACAAACCTTCAATGTTCCTCGGTAGCTCAGTTGGTAGAGCAATCGGCTGTTAACCGATCGGTCGGCGGTTCGAGTCCGTCCCGAGGAGCCATATTATGCTCCTGTAGCTCAGTCGGTAGAGCGTTTCCATGGTAAGGAAGAGGTCGCAGGTTCGATTCCTGTCGGGAGCACCAGAGTAATCTTATGATCTTGGCCCGTTGGTGAAGCGGTTTAACACAGCAGCCTTTCACGCTGTCATACAGGGGTTCGAATCCCCTACGGGTCACCTAAAAACACCTTAACAATGGTTAAGGTCCTGCAAAGCTATCAGAGTATGCTAAGAAGCATACTCGTCACTTTGTCAGGAATTTGGAGGCTTAGCTCAGCTGGGAGAGCATCTGCCTTACAAGCAGAGGGTCGGCGGTTCGATCCCGTCAGCCTCCACCATAAAAAATGGGGAGATAGTGAAGTGGCTAAACACGGCAGACTGTAAATCTGCTCCCTCCGGGTTCGGCGGTTCGAATCCGTCTCTCCCCACCATTTTTTATTTTGCGGGTTGTTGGGGTATAGCCAAGCGGTAAGGCAACGGACTTTGACTCCGTCATTCCTAGGTTCAAATCCTAGTACCCCAGCCATTTTGCGAGCCATTAGCTCAGTTGGTAGAGCATCTGACTTTTAATCAGAGGGTCGAAGGTTCGAGTCCTTCATGGCTCACCAGTTTTTTAAAATCATAATAGGTGCCCTTAGCTCAGCTGGATAGAGCGTTTGACTACGAATCAAAAGGTCGGGAGTTCGAATCTCTCAGGGCACGCCACTTATCGGGAAGTAGCTCAGCTTGGTAGAGTACTTGGCTTGGGACCAAGGGGTCGCAGGTTCGAATCCTGTCTTCCCGACCATTTTTTATGCGGGTGTAGTTCAATGGTAGAACTCCAGCCTTCCAAGCTGGTCGCGTGGGTTCGATTCCCATCACCCGCTCCATATGCTTACTAGAAACGAGAAACCGAAATGGTTGCTCGTTTTTTTGTGCTTTTACAAAGCTTGTCAGACAGGTTATTTATGCAAAATCATGTCGAGTTGAGTCATTTTGCTTTCCGAGGCTACAATATAGGAGTAGAGAATGAACGAAGGAAAGGGTGGCACTCTTATGAACAAAAACATGAGCATTGTTGGTGTACCGATGGATCTAGGTGCAGACCGCCGCGGAGTTGATATGGGACCTAGCGCTATCCGTTATGCAGGTGTTGTAGAACGCCTAGAGAAGATGGGTTTCAATATTGAAGATCGAGGAGATATTTTTGTAACGCGTCCTCATCATTTCACCGAGACGGAAAACCATAAATACCTGGATGAAGTCGTGGAAGCCAATGAAAAGCTTGCCAATGTTGTAAGCGATATCATGACTGCTGGTCGATTCCCGCTCGTATTGGGTGGCGATCACAGCATTGCTCTTGGAACCATTGCAGGTGTGGCTAAGCACGTAAAAAACCTAGGTGTGATTTGGTTTGATGCTCATGGTGATCTGAATACGGGTGCCACTTCTCCATCGGGAAATATTCACGGTATGCCTTTGGCAGCGAGCTTGGGGTATGGGCATGAGCGTCTGACGAGCATTGGGGGATATACACCAAAGGTACAGGCAGAAAACGTGGTCATCATCGGTGCGCGTGATTTGGATCAAGGTGAGCGTGAATTGATCAAGCGTATTGGGATGAAGGTTTTCACCATGCATGAAATTGATAAGTTGGGTATGGCTCGAGTCATGGATGAAGCAATCGCGCATGTGTCCAAAAACACAGATGGCGTGCATTTGAGCCTTGACTTGGATGGACTTGATCCACACGATGCTCCAGGAGTAGGGACGCCAGTAATAGGTGGTATCTCCTATCGAGAAGGGCATGTCTCATTGGAAATGCTGGCAGATGCAGATATTCTTTGTTCTGCAGAATTCGTGGAGGTCAATCCGATTCTTGACCGAGAAAACATGACAGCTCGCGTTGCAGTCGCTTTAATGAGTTCCGTTTTTGGTGATAAATTACTATAAAATAAATGAAGAAGATCATGAAAAAAGAGAGGCTTTTAGCCCTCAGGCTGTCGAGAAAGTCGACAGCCATTTTTATTTTACTTAATTTTAAGGCGACACCGCGTTAATTTGTTATAATTCTTATAATTACATTTTATAGTAGGTGATAATTGTGCTTACCTCGAATGATAAAAATCCGCAAATGCATTACGAATTTGTGTGCCTTGATGAATTGGTCCCAGAGGACCATTTATTAAGGGTCATCCAGAAACATATAGATTTCTCCTTCATCCGAGAAAAAGTACGTCAATATTATTGCGAGGATAACGGTAGACCTTCGATTGATCCTATTGTTTTATTTAAAATGATTTTCATTGGATACCTTTACGGTATCCGCTCAGAGAGGCAGCTCGAAAAAGAAATCCAGACTAACATCGCCTATCGTTGGTTTCTTGGCCTTTCTTTAACAGATCGAGTTCCAGATCACACAACAATCAGTTGGAATCGTCGAACCCGTTTTAAAAATACAAATGTTTTTCAGGAGATTTTTGATGAAATTGTGCGCTTGGCGATTCAGCATCGAATGGTCGCTGGACGTGTATTGATAAGTGATTCCACGCATCTTAAAGCAAATGCGAATAAACGAAAATTTAAGAAGCATGTCATCGAGAAATCGAGTCGTGCCTATCTCAAAGATTTAGAGGTAGCAATTAATGAAGACCGTGAGGTACATGGAAAAAAGGATTGAAGCCTAGAGAGGGTGTGAAGGAAGAAAAGGAAATCAAGGTGAGTACCACTGATCCGGAAAGTGGCTACATGGTTCGAGACAGCAAGCCCGAAGGCTTTTTCTATCTCGATCACCGGACTGTCGATCATAAGTACAATATTATTACCGATGTCCATGTCACTGCTGGCAATGTCCATGATTCCGTTCCTTACATAGATAGGCTGAATCTCCAAATCGAGAAGTTTGGGTTTAAGGATACAATTGAAGCTATTGCATTAGATGCTGGTTATTTAACTACTCCAATCTGCAAGGCACTTCACGATATAAATGTATTTGCTGTCATCGGTCATCGTGCCTTTACACCTGTTAAAGGTCTTTTTGCTAAATGGCGCTTTAAATATGATCTGGAGTGCGATGTGTACACATGTCCTCAAAAACATACGCTTACTTATTCGACTACCGATCGAAACGGATACAGGATGTATAAGTCCAATAAAGAAATATGTAAAACTTGTCCAAGGCTTTCTGAGTGTACCCGATCTAAAAATCACCAAAAGGTGATAAGTAGGCACGTTTGGGAAGAGAGTAAGGAATGGGTTCGACAGAACCGTTTAAGTAAATCGGGGAAATATTTATATAGATTAAGATACCAAACCATAGAGCGAAGCTTTGCAGATGCTAAAGAACTGCATGGGCTTCGCTATTGTAGGTTACGCGGACGTGAAAATGTCCAAGAGCAGGTATTGATGACAGCAACAGTACAAAACATTAAAAGGATAGCACTACACCTAGCGAAAGCAAGTTAGGTGAAGGCTATCCTTTTTTCAGCACTTCGTGCTGGAACAATACCAAAAAGAAATCCCCAAAAGGGGGTTTCTCTTCAGTCTGGAGGCTTTTAGCCCTCTTTTTTTGTTTTACCGCGTCTTTACATTGATAGGGGAAAGCTGTACATTCTAAGGATGGAGACGAAGTTTATTTAATAGCTGGTCCAGTTGTACACTTAGTGTAACTAATTCTGGAGTAATGCAGGCTTGTTTTTTGTACTGATCGTTGAGTTCTTTTCGAAGCATTTCAATCTCGAGGAGAACGTCTTTTTTTGACAATCGTTGCACTCTCCTTTCCACCCGTGAGATAAATGAGCTATCATTACTTATATATAGAGGAAAGTATTACGCTTATTCCTTTCATTCCCAACAAATTATCCGCAGAAACACTAGATTAAAAATGAAACCATATGCAGTATGATCCGTATATAGGATTACGGTATTGTGGGGAGGATCGCATGGATTTTGTAGAGAAACGGTTGACTCAGCGGGCAAAACGCGGAGACCGTGAAGCTTTTGCGGAGTTAATCGAGATTTATAAAGACAAAATATTTCAGCTCGCATATCGTATGGTGGGAAACCGTCAGGATGCGGAGGACATCGCGCAAGAAACATTTTTGCGTGTCTATGCCAATTTGCATTCATACGATGACAACTATAAGTTCTCCACGTGGATCTACAGGATCGCGACCAATCTATGTATCGACCGTGGTCGGAAAAAACGACCTGACTTTTCATTGGATGAAGAAACCGAACCAGGGCAAGGCCTCGACTGGTATTCACGCCTGTCTTCTAACGAGCGAACACCGGAGGACAAAGTCGTAACGCAGGAGCTGCAGGAGACGGTACAAGATGCTTTGTCTCACTTACAGCCCAAATATCGCTCGATTATGATCTTGCGTTATATTGAAGATTTGTCGTTGCAGGAGATCAGCGATATCGTAAAGCTTCCCATAACGACAATCAAGACGCGTATTCATCGAGGAAGGGAAGCATTACGCAGCAAGTTGCGATTGATGTGAGAAAGGAGAAAATCACGATGGAATGCCGGGATATGATTTGCCTCATCCACGAATATCTAGATGGGGACACAGATGAATTAGCCAATCTGCAATTGCAAACACACATAAATTCTTGTGTAAGTTGTCGCCAGCATATGCATGAGTTGCAGAGAGCCATCGCTTTTGTGCAGAGCGCTTCACATATTCATGTCTCTTCTGATTTTACAGCTCGTGTACTTGCGCAATTGCCTGCGCCGACGAAAGCGAATCTGTTATCAGGATGGCTTCGTAATCATCCGTTTTTGACAGCTGCAGCGGTATTTTTCTTTTTGATGACCGGCAGTGTATTCAACAGTTGGTTTGATCGGGATGACACTCTACAGGTATCCTCTGCTAATTTGGATAAATTAAAAATAGATCGTGAACGCAATGTCGTAGTTGTACCAGCTGGAACCAATATTGATGGAGACTTGGTTGTCCGCAACGGAAACGTAGATGTTCAAGGCCATGTAACAGGAAATGTTGTGGCCATTGAAGGAAAAGTGTTCGTGGCATCTACCGCCCAAGTCGTGGGAAATACCGAATCGATCGAAGCAATCGTGGATTGGATTTGGTATGAGGTGAAAAATATTGGAAATGACTTGCTTCCGATCTTGCCATAAGAGAAAATAGAGAGTACAGCTATCAGAGCACGGCAGTGGAGCCGTGCTTTTTCCGCAGGAGATAGACTGACTTCATTAGATGGAGCGAGATATGGGGGCTTCGTTATGATATCGATATCCATGAATTATGGGGATTTGCTACGGTATGCAACGGATATTTTACTCGTTACATACGTGTTCTATAAAATCATTATGCTTATTCGCGGGACGCGCGCTGTACAATTGCTGAAGGGGATTATGGTTATCGTCATCACATGGTTCCTCAGCAAATATTTTCAGCTAACGGCACTGCACGCGCTGATGAATCAGGCGTTTACCTTCGGAGTTTTGGCGGTCGTCATCATCTTCCAGCCGGAGTTGCGTCGAGCACTGGAGCAGCTTGGTCGAGGAAAGCTTTTTTCCCGTTCAAGCAGTACGCAGGATGATGAGGTGGTTAGCCGCTTGGTTCAAGAGGTGGGCAAATCGGTTACGTACATGGCCAAGCGTCGCATTGGTGCATTGATCGTCATTGAGAGAGAGACGGGTCTGAATGACTACGTGGAAACGGGTATTGGTATTAACGGGCGAGTCAGCTCAGAGCTGTTGATTAACATTTTTATCCCGAATACACCGTTGCATGATGGTGCGGTCATTATGCGAAAAGACATGATTATGGCTGCGGCCTGTTATCTGCCACTGTCTGAGAACAATTCCATCTCCAAGGAGTTGGGAACGCGCCATCGAGCGGCAATAGGGTTAAGTGAGGTTTCCGATGGCATTGCGATCATCGTATCCGAAGAGACTGGTCAGGTGTCCTTTGCCGCGCATGGAACAATGAATCGCAATCTGACGGAGGCGCAACTGGCAGAGATGCTGACAGAACAGCTTCAGCCTCTGTCCAAAGGCAAATCCATGGGAAGTCGTTGGCAATGGAGGCGAAAACATGGATAAATGGTTAAACAGTCACTGGTTTGCACGGGCTGTTGCGTTGCTTTTGGCTATCATGACGTGGATGATTGTCAATCTGGAAGCAGAACAGACGACGACTCCTGAGGCTAGTCAGCCAACTTTTATTGATAGTGTCAATTTGCATGTGAGATACGATACCGATCGTTATCAGGTGGTCAAGCAACAACGAACGGTAAAGGTCGCCTTGGAAAGCAATAATCCTTTTTATCGACACAATTTCTTCCCGGAGGACTCGTGGGAAGTGTATGTCGATGCGACAAGCCTGGGCAAAGGAACACATCGTGTACCTGTCCAGTACAAGGGATTCCCGGATGAAGTCAAGGTAGGGATCATCCCGAATATCGTGGAAATTACCTTGGAAGAGAAGAAGACTGTTGAGCGTGAAGTTTCCGTGGAGAAATTGGGACAGGTCGCCCTTGGTTATACGGCTGGAGAGCCTATTGTGAAGCCGTTTAGGGCGCTTGTAAGGGTACCTGAAAGCCAAGTGAATAAGGTAGCAGCAGTTAAGGCTTCGGTTGACTTGGAAGGGGCTACTTCGGCAATCAAGACAACGGTTCCGCTCAAAGTCGTGGACAAGTCTGGCAACGTCATTCAGGGGGCCGATGTGGTGCCACTTACGGTAGAAGTGAACATTCCCGTAACGAGTCCGTTTGCCAAAGTGCCAATCAAATTAAACTTGACGAATGAATTACCGAATGGCTATAGTTTGGCTAGTATGGGTATGAATGTGGAAGAGGTCACGGTCTATGGGCCGAAGGAAGTCATTGATGGCATCAAATCCAACACATACCCAGGCCCGGAAATCGATCTCGGCAACATTACATCAGATCGCGACATAGAGTTAAAGATACCGTTAATGGATAATATCGTGAAGGTCGAGCCGGAGTATGTGACCGTTTCGCTGAAAGTCGTTCCATCAACGACCAAGCGTTTGGATAAGATTCCGATTCGCATTAGCGGGCTATCAGAAAGTATGGAAGCAAAGGTACTATCCACCGACGGCCAAGAGATGTCTACGATCGGCTTCGACGTAATCGGCGCACCAGAAGTGCTGAATCAGTTGGGGCATGAAGACTTGCAGGTCGTAGCAGATGTCAGCAATATGCCGGCGGGTGTATACGAAGTACCATTGAATTACATCTTCAATCAGTCGGAGTATATCAAGACTTCTGCGAGCGCACCGAAAAAGGTCACAATTCAAATCACGAACAAGCAAAGGTAGACATAAGCTGTTGTGTGCACAAGGAAGGAAATGAGGGACAATCATGGGGAAGTATTTCGGAACAGACGGTGTACGTGGTGTAGCAAATACACAACTGACACCCGAACTGGCATTTAAAATCGGACGCGTTGGTGGTTACGTTCTCACCAGACACAAGCAGGAAGGGAAACCAAAAGTGGTGATTGGGCGCGATACGCGCATTTCCGGACAAATGCTGGAAAACGCGCTTTTGGCTGGACTGTTATCGGTTGGAGCAGAAGTGGTCAGATTGGGTGTTATCTCCACCTCGGGGGTAGCGTATCTCACACGTGCACTTGGTGCAGATGCGGGAGTTATGATCTCCGCCTCTCACAATCCGTTTCCGGATAACGGAATCAAGTTCTTCGGTAGCAACGGTTTTAAACTGTCTGACGAAGTGGAAGCTGAAGTAGAACAGTATTTGGACGCGGCAGAGGATACGATGCCGCGACCAACAGGCGAACAAATCGGGACGGTTCTGGAATTCCTGGAGGGTGGACAAAAGTACCTCTCTCACTTGAAAAGTACTGTATCTGAGCGATTTGATGGTCTGAAGGTAGTCCTGGACTGTGCAAATGGCGCTGTCTCATCATTGGCAGCACGTCTGTTTGCGGATGTGGACGCTGAAGTGATCACGATTGGTGCGAATCCGAATGGAATCAACATCAATGACCAGTGCGGTTCAACGCATCCAGAACGCCTAGTAGAAGAAGTTTTGAAGCATAAAGCTGACTTGGGTCTTTCCTTTGATGGGGACGCAGATCGCTGCATAGCAGTAGATAATAATGGTGAAATCATAGACGGCGACTATATTATGGCGATCTGTGCACGAGCACTCAAGGCTAAAGGAAAGCTCAACAACAATACAGTTGTCACGACAGTAATGGCCAACATGGGCTTCTTCAAAGGGATGGAAGAGTGTTCCATCAATACGACGAAGACTGCTGTAGGGGATCGCTATGTAGTAGAAGAGATGCTGCGCGGCGGCTATAATCTCGGTGGCGAACAGTCCGGTCATATCGTCTACCTGGACTACAATACGACAGGAGACGGACTGTTAACGGGTCTCCAGCTCTTGAACATCATCAAGGAGTCCGGCAAGCCGTTGTCCGAGCTCAAACAAGTGATGGTCAAGTATCCACAGCTTCTGATCAATGTCCGTGTAGAGGACAAGTCAAAGCTGAATGGTAATGAAGCCATTGCGCAGGCAATCCGTGAAGTAGAAGAAGATTTGGCTGGCAATGGTCGTGTTCTGGTTCGTCCGTCCGGAACAGAGCCAATCGTACGTGTCATGGCAGAAGGTCCAGATGCGGCACAGTTGGAAGGGCTCGTGAATCGAATCGTTGACGTGGTTAAACGAGAATTGGTGTAAAATTAGTGTAAAAAGTTGCAGGGAGCGGTTTCGATGCCGCTCCCTTTTGCATACAACTAAAATACGAAGACGAGATATTGTCGCTCTTCTGAATCTATGGTACAGTGTTCATGTGCGCTAGCACCAAGAAAGAAAAAATGGGAGGGATTGTGCAAAAAAAGAACAAGCATCGTTAATCTAATGCATACCATTGGAAAGCGCCAGCACTGAGGCTGCCCGACATGGAGCCCAGTGGACGAGGTGGAGGTTTATCGAAGGATTCGGCGGATACCTCCCGGCAGCAGTATCACTGCCGCAGAGCGCAGGGACAAAACATCAGGGTGATCTGATGGACAAAACCTTGCGTGTGATACGTTTTTTGCCATTGCCGAAATAGATGAAACAGTATGATCATATAAAAAAACATGGAATGGCGGGGGACTCACCCCCGTACCATTGTTCGGGTGGAAGTCCCTCGCCAATTTGGAAGGGGACCATACACTTATGTGCGGAATCGTTGGATATATTGGAAATAAACAAGCGCAAGACATCGTTATCGGAGGACTTCGCAAGCTGGAGTATCGCGGCTATGATTCAGCAGGGGTTGCTGTCGTGAACGAAAACGGTTTGGATTTCTCAAAAGCGCAAGGCCGTTTGGCTGTTCTGGAGAGCCGTTTAGAGTCGAAGCCATTGACTGGTTCTATGGGAATCGGGCATACACGTTGGGCGACACACGGAAAACCGTCTGACGAGAACTCCCACCCACATACAGACGAGAAAGCGACCTTTGCAGTCGTTCACAACGGGATTATCGAAAACTTCCTGCCACTGAAAGAAGAGCTGCTGGCAAAAGGCTACACGTTCACTTCTGAGACAGATACCGAGGTTATCGCTCACTTGCTCGCGGATATGTATGACGGGGATATTGTTTCTACAGCGCGTCGTGCTGTGCAACGCATGCGTGGTGCCTATGCATTGGGAATCATGACAGAGCACGAGCCAGATAAGCTGGTAGCGATTCGTTTGGCTAGCCCATTGGTAGTTGGTGTTGGTCAAGGCGAGAGCTTTATCGGTTCGGATATCCCGGCTATCTTGGAGCATACACGTGACGTGTACATTTTGAACGAAGGCGAAATGGCTGTGTTGACTCGTGATGGTGTGGAACTGATGAACGCAGAGACCGGAGAGAAAATCGAGCGGGAACTGTTCCATGTCGAGTGGGATCTGGTGCAAGCGGAAAAAGGCGGATATGATTCCTTCATGCTCAAGGAAATGCATGAGCAGCCTAAAGCTGTTCGCGATACTATGGGTGCCCGCATTGACGAGGACAACAAGCGAGTGATTTTGCCTGAGCTGAAAATGAGCGATGCGGAACTGGCGACATACGATCGCATCTACATCGTAGCATGCGGTACTTCTATGCACGCAGGTCTCGTCGGTAAGGATGTTATCGAAAAATGGACGCGCGTACCTGTAGAGGTAGCAGTCGCTTCCGAGTTCCGTTACCGTGATCCGATCTACACAGACAAGACACTGATGATCGTCATCAGCCAATCCGGTGAGACAGCAGACACGCTGGCTGCGCTGCGTGAGGCGAAAAAGAGCAACGTGAAGGTGTTGGCTATCACCAACGTGGTAGGCAGCTCTGTAGCTCGTGAAGCTGACGAAGTGATCTTCACATGGGCTGGTCCGGAAGTAGCGGTAGCATCCACAAAAGCGTACACCTCCCAAGTCGTTGCCCTGTACTTGTTCAGCCTGTATTTGGCTCAAGTAAAAGGCACCATGGCGGCTACTGAGGTTGCTGAAGTCGTTGAGCACCTGAGCGAGATCCCTGGCAAAATCGCTTCCATGCTGAAGGACGATGATCAGATTCGTCGTTTTGCAGAGGGCACGAAAGAGGTAAGCAGCCTGTTCTTCATCGGCCGTGGCCTCGACTATGCGGTATCGCTGGAAGGCTCTCTGAAGCTGAAAGAAATCTCCTACATTCACTCCGAGGCGTATCCAGCTGGTGAGCTGAAGCACGGTACTCTTGCGCTGATTGAAGATAATGTTCCAGTTGTAGCTTTGGCTACGCAACCAGACATCTACGAAAAAACGGTAAGCAACATCGTGGAAGTAAAAGCTCGCGGCGCTCATGTACTGGGCTTTGCGACAGAAGGCAACCACGATCTGGCGAAGAGTGTGGACGAGGTCATTTACATGCCAGCCACTCTGCCAATGCTCACACCGATTCTGACCGTCATTCCATTGCAATTGCTTGCTTACTATGCTTCTGTCGCTCGTGGCCTTGATGTGGATAAACCACGGAACTTGGCGAAGAGTGTGACGGTTGAGTAGGGGAAAAGGGAATAAGGTGTTCGTGTCTAATGATAAAAAAGTGTGGAACCAGTTAAAAAAGTCTGGAACCAGTAAAGAAACTGTGGAACCAGTAAAAAAAGTGTGGAACTCCTAGAACAGTCCCGATGATGCTTTGTTAGATCATCGGGACTTTTTTATTAAGAAGGGAATGTAGCCAGTGTTAGGGGAGCGAATTCGAGAAATTAGAAAGAAAAATCAGATGAATCAAATTGAATTTTCAAACCAGATAGGTGTGTCTCAGGGAACTCTGAGTGAGCTAGAGCAGAACAAATACAATCCTTCGCTGGAGACTATTTTGGCAATTATCAAGGAGTTTAACGTTAACGCAACATGGCTTTTATTCGGAGATGTAGCAAGCGAGGACGGCCTCGAGGAGATGGCGAGGGAACTTAATGAGTTGGAGAATACCTTAATTATAAAGTTCAGAATGTTGTCTGCTCGTGACCAGGGGGGGATTATGGATATAATCGATTTAAAGAACGCTCGAAGTAATCAATAGCTCAGGTAATTGCAATAACAATATCATTTGCAGGAAAATCTCTAAAGGAGAATCATATGAATCTTTTTAATAGATTGGAACAATTCTCTTATTTGGTTGCAAACCAACGGACTGATCGATATCGGCCAATCGCACGTATCCTGTACGAACATCATCGAACATTTAGGAGCATGCTCACAACGGAGGATATTTATTCCGCATTGAGGCAAATGGACGAATTTGTCGAGCGTTTCCCCGACTATTCAATCGAAGAATTAGAGATGGACCTCGGTGCCATGAAAGAGTGGGGGAACATTGAGATATCGCAACAAGAAAACGTTAAATACGCGGCTTACGAAGATTTCAAGCGGAAGAAGCACTTGATTAGAGCCACGGATTCATTGATCGATGTCGAAGAAATGATCCTAACGATGGAGCGAAGGGCAAATCGAGTAAGGGGTTCGCTGGAGAAGAACTTGGCAGCTCGTATTATAGAAGAGCTTGATCGTTTCAAAAGTGCAACGACTAAAGATCCATCCGAACTTTACAACCTTTGGAACGAAATCATGGGTCGACACGATCGATTGCGCATTGATACCTCAGATTACCTTTCCCATGTGAATAGCAGTGACATGGAAGCGGCTTATCTTTCGGATCAGTTCCTCGAACATAAGAATAAATTTGTTAGCTACTTGGACGAGTTTGTTCGCGATATTCAAAAGCAGCAGGTTCGCATTTTGAAAAAACTGTTGTCCGTATCCAAAGAATACCTTGAAGCTGTCATTTATTTGATAGTGGATTACGAGATCAATCGTATTCAGCTTCCAACACTTGAAGATACGGATCAAGAAGAGCGCATGGAATCGCACAAGAAACAGTGGGAATCGATGATCAACTGGTTTGCGAGCGAAAGTATCCAAGAAGGTGGATACTACTTTTTAATGGAGCAAACCAAAAACGCAATCAGTAAAGTTCTTCGGCTTTCCAGGCAAGTGAGTGATCGACTATTTCATTACACCAATCGAAAACATGATTACTTGCATTTTGCGAACCTATTCTTTAAAGCCGAAGATGACGAGGAGTGCAAGGAGCTCTTCGGATATATTAGGGGAATCGGTCCCGCTTCCCAAATGGTTGTCACCGACATACAGACAACAGACAGTGAAACCAAAACTGTATGGGAGTTGCCTGCGGAGCAGATCGAATTAATCCCCCGCAAAAAGAGAGAATTTATCAAACGGGTCAAATCGCCTCTACTTGAAGATCCGTTCGAGCGTCAAAGAATTGAAATGGAGCATAAAGAGCAAGAAGAACGACTGCGAAGGGAAATGGAAACCATCTCTTCCAATGGCCGAATTCGGATCCGCGATTTGGATGAAATTAGCCCCGCATTAAGGGATACATTGCTGTACATGGAAACCGAGGGGCTGCGCCATCATGATATTGCTTATTTACCAGACGGACGTGAATTTCGTGCACTTGTCGCAAGTGAAGATCGAATTAAGATGAAGTGTACAGATGGGGAACTTACGATGGATGATATCGAGATTGTGTTAGAGGATGGTGCTGTAAGTGAATAACGCAGAAACCCTAACCGAAGAGATTCAAACGCTGGTCTTTTTGCTGTGGTCGGAAGAGTGGATCTATCGAGACCATAAGCCTGATTTATTTTATCGCATTCGAAGCCACGAACACGAACTAAAAACAATTTTTCGGGAATGGTTTCATTACCCTATCTACATAGGGGATGGTTATGTTCGCTTGATAAAACGCCCCGAACGGAGAGTACTTGACCCTAACCCTACGCACTCACTGAAATACCAAATGGATTTTGTTCTATACGCATGTACACTGGCGTTCATGGAAGAGAAGGGCGAGGATCAACAATTTGTACTGCGTGAGTTGCTTGAAAGCATTAAAGCGTACTATCCTGGAGGGTCAGATGCCATTTGGTGGTCTGACCACGGGGTTCGTACAAGCTTGATTCGGGTTATTAAAACGTTGGAACAAGAGCGGCTTCTTCTCATGTTTGACCGAACCATTGAACAATTTCGAGATAGTGAAGATTATGATTTGCTGATGCAAATTTCAAATGGACTTCGGCATGTAATTCGTCAAACCCGCCTTTCCTTGTCTGAATACAGTGACATGATTTCGCTTAGAGAGGCACTTCATCAAGAAGAAATCGATGAAGGCAAGATATGTGAACAGCAAATTTGGAGACGTTTATTTGCGCAGGGTTGTCTTTTTTTATCTGAATTGTCACAAGATGAATTGGTTTATGCAGAACGGCACGGGCTTCGCATGCAGCAAAAGCTAGAGGAAGTGTTTCAAGGGGTGTATTTGGAGCGATATGCATCGACTTGGATTCTGGTCCATGACAAAACCAGAGAAGGGAAGACAGTTTACCCTGCTTATAACACCCACTCCCATGTCATCACTGCAATCGGAACCCATTTGCGTAATCGAATCGAGCAAGGAGAGCAGTGGTTGAATCACCGAGGATATATCGCCCTGTCTGCCCATGATGTCTTCGACCTTTTTGTTTCGGTTCGTAGAGCTAATCAGGAGCATTTAGCCAAGTCCAACTTGTCTGATCGAGCACTTTGGGAAGAGGTAGCAGACTATATGAAGCGACTGGGCTTATTGAAAGTAGTAAACGATGAATGGATTTTTAGTGATGCTTTAGGGCGTGTGGTAGGCGAGATGGTAGAGGAAGAAGAACCGCCAAAGGAGGAATTCACTCGTGAATTGGAAGCCTATCAGGATAGGTTATTTTAATATTTGGTATCACGCCGATACGGAAATTGAACTCCGCGACGGAAAACTGTTTTTTCGCGGCGATAATGCTAGTGGTAAGACAATCGCATCGACATTCATGTTACCCTTACTTTTGGATGGGAATTACAATCCTTCTCGCCTTGATCCTCAAAAGCGTACAGACCGGACGATGATTGATCTTCTTCTGGGCGAAGAAGCGGTGAATCAAAAGAAAGATGCAAACGGCTACCTGTACATGGAATTTCGCAAAGGCGAGCAACTCATTACCATCGGTATGGGTCTTTCGGGCGTACGCAAGACAAGAGATTTAACGTCCTGGTATTTTATCGTGACCAATGGAAAACAGATCGGGAAAGACTTGTTATTATATGAACAAACAAGGGACGGAAAGATTCCGCTTGATTATCGCGACTTTTGCGAGCGTTTTAAAGGCTCATTTATTACGGAACACAAGACCGAATACGCCAAAGAGATAAACCGCCTGTTATTCGGTTTTCAAAACATGCACACCTTTCACATGTATATCAAACTGTTGATTGAACTACGCCCGCCGAAAATTAGCAAAGACGTCGGTCCTGGTATTATAAACACCAGTCTTACGGATGCGCTCCCTGAGCTATCTGATAGTGATTTGGAATCACTATCAAATATTATAGCTAAAATTAACGAGCAGGAAGCACTTTTGGAAAAAACTACAACGGAAGTGGATGCGCTTAAAAAACTAAGCGCTGCGCATGAAGCCTACCAGTTTGCCTTGTTTTTTGAGTTCGCTGAAAATCTTTTACTCTCCACTCAACAGCTGGAAAGCGAGCAATACCGTCTTGACACAAAAGAAAACAACCTTGTGGAGATGACGAAAAAAAAGGAGGATGCGAAAAATCAAATAGAAGATTTTGAACACCAGATCTCGGCACTTCAAGTAACAGTAGATACTCTTAAACAAACGCATGAGGACGTGTTCCAAGCAGAAGAAACAAAGAGAAAAGCTGAAAATAAATGGGCAGAAACGAAAGAAAAGGCAACCCAGAAGTATGAACAACTCCGTTCTTCAAAAGATGATGTCAAGAAATACGAAGAAATGATTGAGAAAACGCTAGGTGAAGAACGCGAAATTGAGGATGAAATCCAAGGGATTCTCGATTACTTAGCTGAGTATGAATCATCTATCAAGTTCAAGTACCACGATCGGTTTGTTAGTCAGTTCCCGGTAACTACCGACCCGATCAGTTTGGTTGCATCGTGGAAAGAAGAAACGGTTCAACATATTGAGAAATTAAAAGAAATTGAAGACCATCTTCGGCGCTATCAAGAGCAGGAAGCAAAAAGCTTACAAAAACGATCGGAGTTTGACGTTAAACTGGAGGTTTACAAGGCTTCGATTGCAAAAATCGATTCTTTGTACAAACAGCTTCAAGATTCCAGAGTCCATTTGTTTGAGCAAATTGAAAATTGGTCCACCGTTTGTGGGCTGTCAATTGAAGAACAAGAGTGGGAAGCGTTGCAGGGGATTGTAGGCAATTTGTATGAGCACGCAGAAGAAGAAGAAACGTATCGGTCATGGAAACAAAATGCCATGGACATACGAGAAGAGCCATACCAAATCGAAAAAAAGGAGGCCGAGTACCACGTCAAACGGCTTTCCGAAGAAATGAATCATGTTCGAACCGAATACGAACAGGTATTTTCATCACCATTTGTCGATCCTCCTGAGCTAGAAGAAGAGAAAGAGCAATGGGATGTCCTCAATCAGCTTCATATCCCGTTTCTTCGCTTTTACGAAGCCGTTGAGTTCAAGGAATCTGTATCACCTCTGATCCGAAAAAACATTGAATCTGCTATTCAGCGTTCCGGTCTATTACAATCAGTCATTGTGCCCAAGGAATACGAAGATAAGGCAGCAAAACAAGCTGTCGTATTGCGATCGCAAGCGCCAAAAAACAATCACTTAGGTAACGTAATGGATGCCGTCCCGAGTGAAGGGGTCGATGCAAAAACCATCGAACTTGTTCTTAAAGGAATAGCCATTGATCCTCATCAAAAGGAATTTATCGGAGAGGATGGCATTTTCCGTAGCGGATTTCTTGAAGGGGCGGCACCTGGATGTGCCGAATTGTATGTTGGTCTTAGGGCTCGTAAAGAAGAACGCGAGCGACGTTTGCTTGCCCTGCGGGAACGTCTAGACGAGCTGGGTCAACTGTTGTCTGCTCAAAGCCATGCCATGCGCATTGCTCAAGCTAAAATCGATGGGTTGCGCCAAGCGTTTTCAAAGATTCCTTCTGCGCAAGACATGCAAAACATTTATCGAGAGCGAGGAACGGAAAAACAGATTGCCGACCGCCTAGAGAGGGAAAAAGATGAGGCACATGAACGCTATGAGTCCGCCCGACTGGAAACCCAAACGATCCGTAACCAAGTGGCGCGATTAATTGGGGACCTCAATCTACCGCTTCGTTTGGATGCTTGCAGCCACGCCCTGGAACAATGCAGGAAGTATAAAGAGGAAATCATTGCGCTCGGATCGCTCACGGAAAAGCGAATGGAAAGAGCTCAAAGAATCGCTCAGACCAAAGAATATCTGGATTCTCTGACACCCATTGTAGAGGATTATACTGGGGAACATGACGATCTTTTATATGAGCAATCGAAGCTTGAAAAGACCATTTTGCGCCTCAAAGAAGCAACGGAGTCAAACGCTAATGTTTTTAAGCAAATCGAAAACATAAAGCAGCAGCTTATCGATGCACAAGATGGCAAGGAACAAGCACAACGGGTATTTGATCACCTTACCCCTAAAATTGATGCTGTCGTTGAGGATATTGACAAACTTAGAACCGCTGTCATAAACGCAGCGAAACGAGAAAGTGTGTGGGTGAAAGCATATCGCAAGCTTCAAGCAACAAATAGTCCGTATTCCCCTTATTCTGCCAGTCAAATGGTACAACAGAGTAAGAAAAGCAACGTAAGCCGTGAAGAGGCTTTTGAACAACTCATAGAAGTTGAAAACGAGGTGCGAGTCCCGCTCGAAGATTATCGTTTGCGACGTCAACGAGAACAGGCTTGGAACGGTGATAGTGAAGTGAAAGAACAGATCGGTAGAGCCGATGTGGAGGCACTAGAGCGATTATCCGCTTACACAACCATAAGTTTGCAGAGTAATACGGGAATTCCGTGCACGCCACTTGAATTGCTTCAAGAATTGTCCGATATTGAAACCAAACTCACACAAAACATCGGAGACAAGGAAAAAGAACTGTTTACCGATATCATCATTAACGAGATCGGACGTACAATCCAAGCAAGGATATACGAGGCCAAGCAATGGGTAAACGAGGTAAATCACCGTTTCCATGAGTTCGAAGGTCTTCAAATCCGTCTGGATTGGAATGCAAAGGATGCTGTGGAAGATGATACGTTAAAAACAAAACAACTGGTTGATTTGTTGAGTGGGGACAGTAAATTCATTGACCCAGCCGACCTCGAAAAAGTTGCCGCTCATTTCCGTGCTCGCATTGAAGCTGTACAAAGGCGTGCAATAAAGGATTATCGAATGTCTAGGCTACAAGCTTACAAGGAAGTATTTGATTACCGAAAATGGTATATGTTTGAAACATATGTTGATAAAGGTGCGGGTGCCGAAAAAGTTGGGAATCGCAACTTTGGAAAATATAGTAACGGTCAAAAAGCGATTATCTTGTACATGCCACTACTTGCAGCCATTGATGCTATTCTTACCAGTGCATCAGATACCGCACCGAGGCTTATTACGCTCGATGAAGCATTTGCAGGTGTGGATTCTAACAACAAAGAAAAAATGTTCAATATGATCCGAGATTTTGATTTTGATTACATCATGAACTCTTATGAGCTGTGGGGTTGCTATCGTAGCGTGAAGTCTCTCTCCATCGTAACGATCCTGCGACAACCTTCTTCACCGCATATGGGTTTCCGCCGTTACCACTGGAATGGGAAGCGGCGCGTGGAAGTGGAGTGAACATCGTGAAAGAACACGCGATACAAGCAGCGAATTCGTTACGACAAACGGGCGGGTTTGAGCGATTGTTTCAGCAATTTGCTTCCCGTTTTGAAAGTTATGGTTCTTTTGGTACCGTTGTATTCAAACCTACCATAGAAGAACATCGCATGATCAGTGCTTTTTTGCGTAAGTATCAGCCGTTACCTGTATCGGGGAAACTATCGATATCGGGGAAAAAGTTTCAAGAAGCGCTTGATCGGTCTGCGTATCGAGGGGTAGAACTTTATGATCTGTTGGAGGCGTATTTCGGGAAAGCTCTAACAACCAAACGAGAAGAAATAGAATCGGCACGTGATAAACGAAAGGACTGGCTATTAGCACATCGGGAATCCTGCCAAACCCCAGAATGTGTAAGGCTTCTGGACGATTTACTTTCAAATAGTGAACGTTCGAAACGGATCGAATCAACTTACAAAAGAGATGAAGACGCTTTTAAACGGATCTATCCCTATGTATGTACCATTCTTTCCAAAATGCCTATTCGACCAATTGTGCGGTTACCTATATTCGCTTCTCATATAACGGGAAATCCACATTCTTTGGATCGTGGAGAAGGGCTTAGACACATTCTCATAGATGTTTTGTTATGGAAAGAAGGAGAGGCACAGGTACGTTCAAAACTTAGTGCCGAAGAAGAAACAGATCTTTTGTTACGTCACGGAATTCTTCAAGAGGATATGACTAATAAAATTACGGTTATTGGACTTATAGCCACCAAAGATGGAAAAGAATGTAGGAAACATAAAGGTGCCTATGAGGACAGGAGTTATCTAGATTTATCGTTGAGGGATATTTCACGTTATGATACTTGTGTTCCTATAAATAATTATCTCTATATTGTTGAAAATCCTGTTGTCTTTTCAGCTATCCTAGATTACTTCGAAGGCAAAGATCGGATTCCCTCAGTCGTATGTACCTATGGGCAACCACGTTTAGCAGCCTTGCAGTTGCTCGACAGGATTGTTGCTAGTGCACCTAACATACCTCTAATGTATTCTGGTGATTTTGATCCTGAGGGTGTAATGATGGCAAATCGGATTCTTCTTCGCTATCCCCAAAACGCGGTTCCTTGGAGGTACTCCCTCGCAGATTATGAAAAAACTGCCCCGAGTACACTAATTAAAGATATAGCCCGATTGAACCAGTTGAAGCAGGTAGGGTCAACTAGACTAATTTCGGTGGCAAAAGCGATCATGGAAAGACAAATGGCGGGTTACCAAGAGGAACTCATTCCGTCGTTAATTAAAGATATCGAATCTAATTTAGTAATGACAAGCGATCTACGAGATGGGCGTCTTAGACCTTAATCTCGATGGTTCGCTTGTTTTATTTTTGCTATCCACCATGAATAACACCTATCCATGGCAATGGATTATGACCTCCACTTGAAAATAAATAGATAATGGTGACTAAAATATCGATAAACGGATATAAAATATAGTATTAAAGAATTGAGGGGGGGTTTTGCAACAATCTGAGAAAAGATGAGCGAAAGTAACGAGGAGAGGTGTCCAGGTAAATTTTACTCATGTTCCTTAGCGATCAGAGCAGCTTGGTTCGAAAGAATACAAGAGTTAAAGGAATACCGAAGGCAACATCGGAAACTAAAACAATGAGTTGTCCGAGGAGGGCTCATCCGAAAATTGTTTCGTAAGCAGTTCTTTCGTTCTTTCCTCGGTCCCCCGAGTCACCTCGTGAAGTCTACTGACTATCGATGAAATTACTTCGTGGAGAAGGATTTTATCTTTGCTGGTGAGTTCCTCCTTGTTCACAGATAATACGATTCCAGAGTCAATAAGCTTCAGTAAATCCCATGCACGCTCCTTAACAAATGAGTAATCGACATGAGGTAGAAAGAATAACTGACCAAATGGGTCCTTGTAGTATGGAACTGGCAACTCTGTGATGCCGAGCAGATAATCAGCAGATACAGAGAGGGCATTACACAAAAGGACAATTTGTTTGTAATCAGGGTTTGCCACCCCACGTTCCCAGTTTGAAATAACATGCTTTGAAGCACCAATTTTTTGAGCAAGAACATCTTGGGTCCATTTTTGCTTTATTCTCTGTTCTTTAATTCGTCCTCCGAGTTGAGACATTCTAATGACCTCCATTGGTCTCACGTAATTCCCTTTAAGAATAACATAGTAGAATATTATTTAACAATAAATGTTGACAGGTTAAATAGTATTTGTATATTATCCGTGTTAAATATTATTTTTCTGAATTAATTATATTGTTAAAAAATATTTAACAAAGAGGTGTGAATGGTGGCTAAAGCTAGAACAAGAACTACTGCAGCATCGATAGCAAGAAGAATAAAGGAGGGGAGAGGAGCGGGGCACTTTGCTGAGTATAAACCGTGGCTTACGATTCATGATGTGCCTTCGACAGGGGTGGTAACGAGGATACTGGGCTGGAAGAGTGGGCGGCTTCACCATTACCTGTCAGAACATTTTGAACTCGCGCATCATTATCAGATGGAATGGTCTGAAGAGGTAGTCGATATTCGGGAGCAGTTCCCGCTACTACCTCTTGAGAAAACCCTGTTTATCGCTCAAAAGCTTGGTATTCGACATCCGATTGATCCAAAGACGAAGCATCCTATCGTTATGACAGCAGACATGGTTCTTACAGTAAAGAAAGGGGAAGATGTCGGTTTTATCGCGCACTCGATAAAACCAATCAGCAAGTTGAATATAAGAACCCTGGAGAAAATGCAAATCGAGAAGCATTTCTTTAAGGAAATGGGGATTGAGTGGTCCTTAATCACTGAGCAACAGATTAACTATGATTTGGTTAAGAATGTTGAGTGGCTTCACTCAGCTAAGACACTGAGTTCCCTAGGACATGTTAACAAGGATCTTGTTAACCAAATGCAACCAGATCTCTTTAACGCACTTAGGCAGAGCGATACTCCGCTGGCCAAAGTGACCTTAGCTTTAGATAAGCAGTATGCACTTCCTAAGGGAACTTGTATTCAAATTGTGAAGCACCTAATCGCGAATCGATATTGGGTGATTGATATGAAGGAACGGGTTAGATCAACCTTAAATCCCTTGATAATCAAAGAGAACAACTTTCCAATTGGAGGGATATAGAAGTGAACTTATTTGTGAACAACGTACTGAGGCGAGATACCCCGGAAGGGGAAATACAAGATTGTGAAAGAATCCTCTGGATCGATCGCGATAAGGACGCTGTAGTTACGATTTCAATTATCGACAAGAACGGGCTACCCAAGTGGGGACACCTTTCGGAATTACAAAATGAACTAGATGCAGGTAAGGTTATGAAGTTACCTTACGATCCTTATGCCAAGTTCATGATTCCAGAGGAGAAGTTAACTCCTAAAGAAATCGAAGTAAGGGATCATGCCTGGTCTTGCATAAGTGACATCGTAGACTTAGAGCCAAATTTGTACGATAAGAGGGAACGCTTTCAAATTATTAAGGATACTTGCCTGCGTAGAAAGAAGGGGAAGAAATTCATTTATAAGTACCTGCGTTATTACTGGATGGGAGGGAAGATGGTGAATGCGTTACTTCCCCGATTCAGAAATTGTGGAGGGCCAAATAAAAGGAAAAATCCTACTAGTAAGATGGGGAGGCCAAGAATTACAACTGTAGTTGATCCAATGTTGAAGGGCGTTGTGGTAGACGAGGATACACGAAGGATTTTTGACAGGTACATTAGGGATGTTTACCTAAAAATCAACAGAAGGGATTCCGTCAAGCATACATACATTGAGATGTTGAAAGGAAAGGAGTACCAAATCGAAACCAAAATCGAGCGAGGGGTTGAAGTACCCATCATTCTCCCCTATCACAAGATCCCTAGCATTGCTCAATTGCGGTACTATATACGAACTAGATATACACGACATAAAAGGTTGGTTGCTCGCGAAGGAAAGGTTAATTTTGATCGGGATTTCAGACCTCTACTTGGATCGGAAACTAGAAAGGCAAGCGGGCCTGGGCAAATTTTCGAGATTGATGCTACGGTTGCCGATGTGTACTTAGTGAGCATGGATGATCCGAATCAAATTATCGGCCGACCGGTAGTATATATCGTTGTTGATGTCTGGAGCCATATGGTTGCAGGGATGTATGTTGGTTTCGAGGGGCCGTCTTGGCAAGGAATCATGATGGCGATCGAAAACACTAGCGTGAACAAGGTGGAATTTTGTGCCCAGTATGGCCTCGAGATCGATGAAGATGAATGGCCGTGTCATCATATGCCGCAACATTTCTTTGCAGACAGAGGGGAGATGGAGAGCAAGAACGCGGATTCGTTAGGTAAGGCCTTGGGGATTAAATTGAAGAATGCGCCACCTTACAGAGCAGATCTAAAAGGCATTGTTGAACAACAGTTTAGGACGTTAAATGTGTCATTACAACCATGGATGCCGGGGGCGGTGAAAAAGGAATACAAGAAGCGTGGGGGACCGGATTATGTGTTGGATGCCAAGTTAACGTTAAAAGATTTCACGAAGATGATAATTGAATTGATTTTGTTTCGGAACAATTTTCATTACATGGAGCATTATCCGTTGGATAAAGCATTATCTAGAGATCAAGTTAGACCGGTACCTAGGGAGTTATGGAATTGGGGTATAGCCCATGATCATTTCCTGCAAGAAGTACACCCGGATATCGTACGTTTAAATGTCTTGCCTGAGACAGAAGTAACTGCAAGCTCCGAAGGCATTTACTTTGAAGGCATGTTTTTCGGATGTGAAGAGTTGGCGAACCAGGGGTGGTTTGTGCAAGGGAAATCTATTAAAACAGTTATAGCCTATGACAGGCGTTGCATGAACTTCGTCTACGTGAAAGTTCAGGATGGACGCGGTTTTATTAAGTGTCAAATGCTTGAAAAATCATCTCGTTTCTCGAATCTCAGTTTAGAGGAAGTTAAGATGAAACGGTTCGAGGAAAAGTTGCAGAAAACTTTATATAACACCACACTACTTCAGCAAGAAGTCAGTCTGAGTGTAAAGCTAGAAAACATCAAAGCTCAGGCGGAAGAAAGGGCAAAAGAGCATCGTGATAGTTCGTTAACAAAAACCAAAAGAAAAGCGAATATTCGAGCCAATCGAAAAAATGAGCGGGATAAGTTAAGGAAATTGCAAAGTTTCGAGCTAGATAGATCAGAAGGAATTGAACCGATTGAGGATGAGGCGGATGGAAGTGACGAAGTGTTAGAGATCTATCAGCCAAAGTCTAAGTTGGATATCTTATCTACCGTAAGGAGGACCAAAGATCATGGGTAAGAAAACAAATACAGAACGCGTGTATCACTATACTCCGAGTTTAATTGGTAAACAGGTAGGGGCCCAATATACGCCTCAAGTGATCGGTGGATACAAGAACAATCCTTTTATTGAAGCGCTGCCTTCAATATTTGAGGAGGAGTATGTTGCAACTCATGTTGGGAAGTACCCCGACTACAAAGAGGAGCAAAGAAAGCTGGGGAAGCAAACGCGGCTCCACCTTATTCAGCAAATCAGCGATTACGTAGAGCCATTGCCGTCACATTTATTGGTAGAGCAAAGACTCTCCAGATTAATTAGGCATGGATACAAAGCAAGGAACCCGTTCTTCCCCGAAACTGTGAGGCAGTTTCATTTTGGTTTCAAGGAGATTTTAGACGCAGGGGTTGGGATGGGCGGGGCGAATGTGGCAGGTGTGCGTTCTACAGCAACCGGCTTTGCAATTCTAGGGGTAAGCGGGCAAGGGAAGACAACGGCCATCGAGAGCTCCTTGTTGTTATATCCACAAGTTATTCACCACTCCTATTACAATGGGCAGCCATTTATTCGTAAGCAACTGGTATGGCTAAAGTTGAACTGTCCGTTCGACGGTTCATTAAAGGGGTTGTGCCTAAACTTCTTTCAGGCTGTTGATTCACATCTAGGCACAAACTACTTCAGGAAGTTTGCTTCTAAAGGGTCATCTGTGGATATCTTGATTCCAATCATGGCCCATATTTCGACGCTACATGGGCTCGGTACGTTAGTCATCGACGAGATACAGAATCTTAGTTTTATGAAGAGTGGCGGTGCCGAGCGAATGTTAAACTACTTTACTCAGTTGATTAATACGATTGGAGTCCCTGTAGTTCTTATTGGTACGTTCAAAGCGATGAAATTGCTATCGGGATCTTTCAGTCAGGCACGTAGAAGTACAGGGCAAGGTGATTTGATCATGGATCGTCTCAACAAAGGGGAGGAGTGGAATTATTTCCTTGAACGTCTTTGGAAATATCAATGGACTAGTACCTCGACGAAGTTAAACGAGGCAATAAAGAATACAATGTACGATTTGTCGCAAGGAATCGTGGATATTGCCGTGAAACTATATATGCTTTCCCAATGGGAAGTCATTATGTACGGGGATGAGAAAGAACGAATTACGGTAAGTGTCCTTAAGGATGTAGCAAACAGGCATATGCAGTTGGTTCAACCTTTGTTAAAAGCACTCAAGCGAAACGATCCTTCAGGAAAAATGCTTGTCGATGATCTTCGACCTACTTGGGACGCACTTGATGAGTTTCTTCAGAAAGCAACAGAGAAGGTGAGTTTGCATGGGGAGATTCGCACGATGGTAAAACGGGACGAAAAGACGGAGATGGACCACGAGAGGTATCTAGAATTGGTTAAGACAGCTCTGGACTTTGGGGCAACGGCAAATATTGCAGAAGAAATCGCAGAACGTGTGCTGCACCGGAATGAGTCTGAAAAGAACATTGTCGCGTTAAGAAGAGAGGTCCTTGAGGAGTTGGAAGCCCACGTGGCAGCGTCTGATATTGTAAATCCGCAACCTGCAACGAAATCTACCTGCGATACAAAATCTAAAAGCAGAAAACTCCGAAAAAAAGAGCAAGCTGTCTTAGACGAGGACGATCTTAGGAATGCAGCCAAAGATAGCAATGTTAAAGGGGAAGAGCTTTATGCGAAATTGGTGGAGCAGGGGAGTGTTGCAACAGATGAGGATTTATCGAGACTGATTGTTTGAGAGTAATAGAGTAATAGAGTAATAGAGTAATAGAGTAATAATGAGAAGGGAAAACTAACAATAGAACCTCCAGGAAGGATGATTCTATTGTTAGCGTTTTTCCCTTCTCTGTACCCGGATGAAATAATATATAGCGGTATTGCAAGGTATCATCAGATATCGGGGAATAGGTCACAGAAGCAAACAGTCCGTGATTTGTTCGGTGAACGGCTGGTGTGTGCAACTGTAGATTTACCAAGCCATTTGGGGTCATTGGCTAGAAGGATTGGGGAAATTTACACCGTGGATGAACTCATCCAGAGGCACACTCTCTATCCGTATTATGCTACCTACTTGTCCAAAGATAAGACCGAACGATTATATCGCTTAATGGCGGAAGGGACTAGCTGGGGAGAAATTCACATCTCAGTGGGGATACCGGCAAGCACGATCAAATTGCCGGTCAATATGAGGTATTGCGTAGGATGTTATCGGGATGACGTTGAAAAATATGGCGAGCCCTATTGGCATCGGCTTCATCAACTCCCTGGTGTTTTAACTTGTCCAATTCATAAGATGTGGCTCAGCAATTCGGCGATCCCGTACACAACTCGTGAACAAAAGTTTAGATTTCAGCCCCTTAGTACAGTCCAGAAGGAGAATGAATATAAGACGTACGACATTGTTCCTGATATATATCTGAGAGTCGCCCAAAGATCGGAGATATTGCTATGTCAATCATTTCGGTATGTCGATTCCAAGAACTTAGTCGGTAGCGAATACGTTACTAAAGAAGGGCGATTCCACTTGCGTAAGTTGCTTGATGATTTTGATGGTTATTTTACCTCTGAGTTTTTAAAGTCTATAAATTGTGAGGTTAAGAATGGTTTATCCGAAACATGGCTGCACAAAATCGTTAGAGGCAAAATAATGGTTTCTCATCCGTTACGTTGTATTTTACTGTCCGAGTTTCTAGGGCTGGGCGTCTCAGAGAATATAGCGCCACGAGGACAGTATGAGGGTGGTGGAAGGAAGCTATATAAAGAAACAACGGAACCATTGAATAAGAGCAACCCGACGAAGGATTGGGCAAAAAGGGACGAGTATTTTCGATGGGAAGTAGAAAAGGCAGTTGCTGAAATTAAAGCGCAGAAGAGTAAGCCTCAACGAATTACTGTCGCTGCTCTATCTAGGCATATTGGTCGTACAAAGTTTAATGTCTTGCTGGAGAAATGTCTAAACAAATTACCTCTTACCAGGAGCTACATAATTCAAGAAATTGAATCCACGCAGGAATATCAAATACGACGTTTAGAGTCTGCTTCATCTGTGATCAAGGAACAAGGATTCAAAATTCAGGGTTGGCGCTTACTTAAAGCTGCCGGGTTAAATCGTCCACTTACCAAATTAGTTGAGGAAAAGTTCCGCAGTATAGTGGAGGGGCAAGATGAACCTTACAAGAACATGTGAAGGCGGGTTACTTTTGGGGACAGATTCTTCAGTTTCCCACCGCATTACCGATAGAAGTTTTTGTAGTGAATTGTATCGCTACCATCTCTATACATAAAACCTAGAAATGACAGACATAAATTAGGAGTTATCCGGTGCAAGAAGCAGCACTAAGATTTTTTTTAGATATTGGATCAAACATGAACCGCTGAAACCAGCAATTTTAGAATGAAAGGAGTTACACCATGCTAGGTCAATTTCCAATACTGTATCCTGATGAAGATTTCAGATCTATCGTCTATAGATATCATGTGCTGTCTGGAAATAGAGACTTATCAGATACTAATTTTGAGCTTTTTAATAGAAAGAGTTATAAAAACACCGTATTTCCGCGTAACCTGAGTTATTTAATTGATCGAGTACCATCTGATTTTATTTCTGTCGAGAAACTTCTACATAATCATACCTATTTCTGTTGGCTCCGGCCATTTGTTCCAACAGAGCGTTTTGACTCCATTTTGGACGAAATTATGTTTAATAAAGGTGAATCGAATATTGCTATTTTGTTGGGGAAGGGAAGGGGAAGACTTCTAGTTGAAGACTACCGACATTGTCCCGTATGCATAGCTAATGATTATGAATCATACGGTGAGGTGTATTTGCACAGAAAGCACCAATTATCATTCTTAACGTGTTGTCCTGAACACGGCTATGAACTACTTACGCATTGCGCTAAATGTGGTGAAAAGTTTGAGAATCGCCTTGTCACTTCTCCCCAATGTATGTGTGGGTTCGATATTACAAAAACCGACAGAGGCGAGCAGCATTTTGATGACATTAAGTCCAAACAGGAGATATTACAGAATTTTGAGCAGTTGACTAAATACTCGAGAGAACTTCATTTTGAAGATATACTATTTAAAATGCGGAACATCTTAGGAATTAAGGGATATATGAAGTATTCTGGACGTATAGACCGTAAAAATCTGATGAAGGACTTCAGTAGTTACCTTGCAGCTAGTAATTATAATCAATTTCTAAATATTGATTTGAAATCTCAAATGAAAACAGATGCCTTCATTCTTAGTGGAAATCAAGTAAAAAGCATTATGTTTTACATTATGTTTTACATTTTGTTTATGATGTTTTTATCTGGTTCAGTTGAGGAATTCTTAATCGATAATTCAGCTTTTTCAATACCAATCCCATTTGGAAACGGTCCGTGGATTTGTCATAACTCGGTTTGTCCAGAATTTAATCAACCAATTATTAGAAAGTGCATTCGTGTAGATCATCAAGGAAAATATATCTCAGGACTGTTTGGTTGTCCTTCGTGTGGATTCAGTTTTGCCAAAAGATGGAGGCTTGAGGATCAAGGAAAGGAAAAACCGTATGCCATATTAACAATGGGGAATTTATGGCATTCTGCCTTAATTGATCTACATTCAAAAGGATTAAGTAATACTCAGATAGCTAAGGAATTAAACTCATCCCCTGGGCAAATAAAAGTAGCATTAACTAGGATGCAAGAACCAAGGTCAGATAAAAGAATCTCTCAGTCACTTAACATATTATGGAGTTCATTAAATGCAAACAGTGAAGTCGCATCTACATCAGAAGCTGTAGGTCAGTCTAATGAAAATCGAGCACGAATTATTGAACTTTTACGAAAGAATGTAGGTATTACTAGAACGGAATTAGCCAGAAAGCACAACCATCTATATCATAAGATGCTAAGGGAAGATAGGGAATGGATGGAGCAAGTTTTACCCTCCAGCAAAAAGAATAGGGTGCGAAATGATTGGGAACGACTAGATAATCAATACAGTAATGATGTAGTTGTGGCAGCAGATGAATTATACAGAAGAAATCCCTCGGAACAGATAAAAAAATATACGATTTTAGCTCATGCTCCTAAGATTATTAAAAAACATATAGAGAAAGCACCAGAGAAACTTCCACAAACGATTGAGTTGTTAAAAAGTAGAGTTGAAACAGACGCACAATATTTGCTTCGACATCTTCCAGTAATCATTAGTCAAATGAACAAATATAATAAGAAAGTATCCTCACTAGAAAATATAAAGACATTTAGTCCTATGTACAGGAAAAGTACAGAAGAACTAGATGAGCAACTTACAAAACAGTTGAATTATCTGCTACGAAAAGGATGAGCATAGCGAAATATAGCCGCGTTGCTCATCCTTTTCGTGATGCTACTATTGTTTTTTTCTGTTGAATTCTGGTGAATAAGGTAGGGTTTTCTTGCTTAATGTCGAAAATTTACAAATGTTGTAGGTTCATAGTCTGTAGCAGGGTGCCTATACTATAAGGTTTGTAAATTAATCGAATTTGGTCAGGAGGAACGTTATGTTTTTGAAGACACTGATCATTAAGAATTTCAGGAATATACCTAGCCTTAACATTGATTTTCGTAAAGGTCTCAATATTCTAGTAGGCGAAAATAATGCGGGTAAGTCATCGATTATTGATGCACTTAGAATTTGTTTTAACTATGGAAAACAGATGAGGGACATATATGTAAAGAGAAGTGATTTTCATATTGATCGAAATGATCCAGAAGCCATCATTAACCCTATTGAGTTCCATTTAATTTTTGAGATTGAAAGTCCAGATGAGAGTGGTGTATTTATCGATCTGTTGTCTCAATCTAGCGATGGGACTGAACAGAACCTTCAAATTCATTATAAATATTATTTGGAAGAAAGAAACCAAATTGAGAAGATCAGATATACTGTCTGGGGTGGAGACAATGAAGGGCAACAAATTACACCAGATGTCCTAAGTTTATTGTTATTTGTTTATTTGGATGCTCTTAGGGATGCTTCACAGCATCTGAGACCTGTTCGTGGTAACAGATTAGGAGAATTATACTCTTATCTCCGTGAGGATGTACAGGGTAATACTGTAACTGATGAAAAACGAAATGAGTTAACCCAAAGGCTTAGAGAGTCATTAACTGGGGATTCTGAATGGAATAGTATCATTGAAGCCGGAAAGTTAAAAATTAATGAACATCTTGATGAAACTTCAATAATGAATAAGAAGCAGTCAGTGGAAATTGAATTTTTGCCTTTTGAATTTAGAAAAATAGTTGATAATTTAAGAATGTTGCTTCCTGTTTTTGATCAAGATCGCTTAGATGGCGATGACAGCAAACAAAAATACTTTGAAATTCAACAAAATGGGCTCGGCTATAACAATTTATTATACATGGCGACGGTTCTAGGTGATTTGAAGAATCGTAAGCAGCTAGAACCTGAATCGTACATATCATTATTAATTGAAGAACCAGAAGCACATCTACACCCACAACTACAGAGTATCTTCTTCAATTATTTAGGCAAACTCGATTCAATAGGATTTCAGATATTTATCACATCACATTCACCTACGATTACTGCAAGAGCAGATTTAGATTCTTTGATTGTGGTTCAATGCCAGAATAATGATGTATTTGCATATTCATTAGCACGCTCCGAGCTTTCCGATGTTAATAAGAAATATCTTGGTAAGTTTCTTGATGTGACCAAATCACAACTGTTTTTTGCAAATGGTGTTATTTTTGTTGAGGGTATTTCAGAAGCTCTTTTGTTGCAAAAGTTATCAAAGATCATGGGCGATGAATATAATTTGGAAAAAATGGGCGTAGAGATTGTTATCGTTAATGGTGTGGCTTTTGAGCACTTTGGTAAATTGTTTAACTCCAATGATGAAAGCAAAAGATTAAACGTTCGAAGTGTAATAATTACTGATGATGACAGGGAAATGGCAACGGAGGAGGTTTCCTCTAGGGCACAGAATGCTCTGCAACTTAAGAATGGATTTCTCCACGTTGAAACTGCTGCGGTTACATTTGAATATGAATTAATAATGGCTGACGATTACAATAAAGAGTTATTACTTGGTATTTTCACAGACATGCATCCTATTTCTTCCTCAAGAATAACGGGAGAAACAAAGAAGGATTTTGCACTCAGCTTTCTGAGTAAGGTAGAGAGTAACAAAGCAAAGTCAGAATTAGCACATCGTCTAGCTCTTAAACTTGAAAATGATGAAGAAGCCAAGAAGCAGTTTGTTATCCCTGATTATATAAAGCGTTCAATATGTTGGATAACTAAGGGTGAACTTAATGTTTGAAAGCCTCTCAACCGTTCAACGTTCAATTGTATTTGAAAAAAATGGCCGGTTTGTTGTAAGGGCATGTCCCGGAAGTGGAAAAACATATACGACCGCAGCTAGATTAGCTTACAGAATTCAAAATTGGTCATCCCCCTGTAAGGGAATAGCCGTATTATCTTTTACCAATGTGGCTTGGAAAGAAATACAAAAAATGCTTGACGGAAGATTAGGAATAACAATTAATTACCCACACCACCTCGGGACGCTGGATAGTTTTATAAATAAATATATATTCTTGCCTTTTGGGCATTTAATAATGGGTTGTGGAAAAAGACCAACTCTTGTGGGTGAACCGCATGGAACATGGTCAGCTGGAAAACATGACTACGACTATGACAGGTATTTTGATTGTACAAGTATTTCTGTTAATGACGAGACTATTCCAACAACGGCGGATCTTACAAGGTTTCATTTTAAGTGGAGAAACAAAGATGGCTCTGAAAGTGGGCATGTGGCAAGAATACGTGAGGCAAAGGTGAAATATTGGGGGCAAGGTTACGCAACACAAGCCGATGCTAACTATTTTTCTTATAAACTATTAGAGAAGTACCCGAATATTGCACGTTCTATAGCTATGAGATTTCCTGAACTAGTTATAGACGAAGCCCAGGATACCTCCGAAATACAGATGCGTATTATTGACAAATTAATATTTAATAGTCTGGAAAATGTAATGCTGGTCGGCGACCCGGACCAAGCCATATTTGAATGGAATGATGCCCGGCCAGATTTATTCTTGGAAAAGTATTATCTGTGGGAGGAGAACTCTGTAATTTTGGATGAAAACAGGAGGAGTTCTCAAAAAATTTGTAATGTAACTAATAAACTCACCTCCCGTGCTTATCCCTCAGTTGCTGTTAGTGAGTCTGTTAAAGATTTTGAACATGTCCCAGTGATTGTTTGTTACAAACAGGACGGTATCCATACCATACTTGATAATTTTCTTCGTCTGTGCGAGAAGCATCAGGTTGAGGTTAACCCTGAGAACGTAGCAGTTATTTTTAGAAGTAAGTCGATTCAGAACCTCATTCAAGAACAACCTGAACGAATGGACGATCCGTGGGCAGTAGGGAATTACTTCGTGAGGGATTTAGCAAAAGGTAAGTATCTAGCTACAAAGGGAAATATATCAGAGGCGTATCGTTTGGTGGAAAGGGCCGTATTTAAGGGGTTATTTAAGAGGAGTTTCTGTTCCGCAAGTGATCTTGAAGCTTGGGTCTCTTCAAAGGGTTTTGTTCGCCATAGAAAAGATATTACGAGTATAATGGCTTATTTGCCTGCTCCAACTGGGGACATTAATAATTGGGTACGAAAAGCAGAGCGTATCCTAAGAGCCAACAATATTTCATTACAAATGACTTTAAAACGTGATTGTGGTGAATATAGCTTTGAGGAATTGTTTAAGACAACAACCGGCGACAGTCTAAGATTTAGGCTAGGAACAGTACATACGGTCAAGGGGGAAACCTTTGAGGCGGTGTTATTGGTATTGAAGGAAAAAGGGGCGCAGGGATCATTTTATAGAACAATGCTTACGCAGGGCAAAAAAACATACGATGATGAAGAGTTAAGGATTGCTTATGTCGGCATGACAAGACCGAGAAAGCTGCTTGTACTGGCTGTTCCTAGTGATCAAAGTAAGGCAGTGTGGGAACAAAGGTTGTTACAATAAGTGAGTTGACAAAGGCTTTGAGAGGAGAACGAGGTATTGATACGATTTGTAATGATAAATAGCAGACACAGGAGTTTTAATTTTGTTGAATATACAAATACCGTAATAGAAAAAGTTAAAAATGATTTGAATGCTACGGAAGTTGAATTTTATTCAAACAAAGATCGAACAAGGAAAGCGAATATAGTAATTAACAAAAAAGAATATTTGATTCAATTTACTTACATCATAACTCATGGCACATTTCAATTAAAAATCGACATTTCAATGATTGGAAAAAATGAACTAGACTTGGAACTGCATGATTTAAAAATAAAACTAAAAGATTTAGTTATTACAGACTGGGAACAATGTGTTTGGCTAGAGGACCGTCAATCAGAAGCATATGCTGATAGTCTGTATAAGGATATTCACTTAGTCGAAAACTCGTTGCGTCGGTTAATAAATACAGTATTGTTTTATAAATTAGGTGGCGATTGGTGGGACTTGTATATGCCTATTGATCTCACCAAAAAATACAATCAGAGGAATGATCCCTACAAACGACGGGCCCCAAGTTTTGAAAATATCCACACGAACTTAATGTCGATTGATACTGGGGATCTAGTGAAAATCTTAGGGTATAAAACCTATAAAATCAAAGAGGGAAACATATTTCGGGGTTCCTCAGTCGGATTGGAGGACCCATTTACGGACGCCATTCAAGTTCAAGTGTTAACAATAGAAGAGAAGGAAAAACTTAAGCAGTTCCAATATATCATGAACAATATTATTTATGATGAGACTGCCGCAGCACATTTTCAAACAAAACTATCTACGCTCTTAGCTGATCAACTAGAAATCGATAAGGACTTTTGGAATGATTATTTTTCAAATTGGTTCACTTGTGACTTCCGACAATTTCAGGGTCGATGGGGAGAGTTTAACACTGACAGGAATCACGTCGCACATAATAAGTTAATTGATATCAAATTGTATGAAAAATTTAAGACTAGCATGAGCCAACTATTGGGGATTATTACCGATGCTGAAGAAAAATTCTCTGCTTATCTTGAAACGGAAATGTCCCAGTTTCTCGATGAGTTGGAACAAATGAATGAAGCTAATTTGTATCAAAGTGAATTGGATTATCAAAGCCTTATTGAAGAAGAAGCCGGGGTTAGAATCCGCCAACATGATTCGATAGTTGAGATATTTCAAGAACACATTGCTAATATATTTGATGAGTTAAAAGAACAATTTTATTACCGATCCGATCTGGAAATCGTGTATAACGAACCGATATTGATTAATGAAACTGAAGTATTTCGAGTAGATTACTCAAGTGGTCATACTTATTTGAAAGTACTGGCGGATCCTTTTATTGATGATTCAGGAGGAACCACCAGTTATGTTAAGTTAACCCCCATTTATAATGGGGTTGACCTTCAGAAAGGTTTTGAATTTAGTTATTTAAATGGGGAAGTAGAGTACAATGAGGACCAGACAAACTACATGCCTCTTACAAACGATGAGCTTAATGTTTCAGAGTTGAAAAAGCTTCAGGAATTTATTGAAAGTTTTATTAATGAACATATGCCGGAAGTTGATGAAGATGAGATAGCTGAATATGCATGTGAGTCATGTCATCAATTTACGATATTTTTATCGGATGAAGATGATGGAAAATATGAGCAGGGGAAATGTCTACATTGTGGCCATTCAAATCCAGTTGGCGGGTGTATTAGGTGTGACTCTATAGTTAACCAACCAACTGATGGACTTTGTGACAGCTGTCAGGAATATATTGATAATCAGTAGCTTCTGTTAAAAAGGGAAATATCGGACTGGGATTATAAAAACTATATTGAAATTAGGGGATGATTCCAATAGCTTACAAAGCCTTTTTAGTAGCAGTAAATAAAAATATTTCTCCCGATTTCTCGGATTTGCCTAACACTATAAACGATGTTCGTGAAGTGAAACGATTGTTAATGGAGAAACCCTCGAATTTTGATGATGCCAATGTACAGGAGTTTACGGGAACTATTTCGAAAAAAACGATAATAACTGCGGAATTGGAAGCTTTTTTTGAAAGTGCAACGAATGAAGATATACTCTTTCTTTTTTGGGCGGGACATGGCTACCTGCATCAGGGAGAAGGATATCTAGTTCCTTTTGATGGTAGTACTCATACAGATTCTTCAATGATAAGAATGGCTGACGTTAAAAGTTTGATAGATAACTCAAAAGCAAAAGTTATATTTAGTTTGTTTGATACATGCCATAGCGGTTCTATAGCTCGAAGCCAGGACATTTTAAGGGGGCTTCAAATTACAGGTTCCGGGAAAGTTATTATTGCTGCGTGCCAACCCAATCAATATGCTTATGATCGAAACGGGCATGGTGCATTTAGTGATTACCTAATCCAGGGTTTGTCGGGGGCAGCTGCAAATCAAGATGGGATAATAGATGTTTATAATCTATATTCTTTTATCTCTTCAAAATTATCTACTGAGTTTCAATCCGGAGTTCAAGTTCCCGCACTTTATTCGTCGACGTTAACGGGGCAACCTATTGAGATAAGAAGGGTAATACTGAGGAACGATGAGAATCAAAGCCCAAAGGGAGGTATAGAAACAATCCTTGACAACTCAGGAACAAGTTACTGGTTGGGTAATATAAGCAGTGAATTCGATAGTTTTTCAGAGGTTAGTGCAGGAGTGTATAAGTTGACGATTAATAATCCACCTGTGGAAGTAGAAAATGGGTTTCGGAAGTTAAATGAACAAAAAACAGTGGTCGGTTTTGCTGTAAGAAATCAAGCTTGTTTAATTAGAATTGTGAATATGAATATTACTTCAGGTAGTTCAGGCGACACGATGGTTGTTGAACTGAGTAAAGTTGAAGGTAAGCACGAATCAACTATGATGGACATGGCGTATGGTGGATCAGGAAGAAGACTTTCTGCCGATGAAATTGCAAGTATCCGTGCAAAGATATTAATATTTGGTGATGAAGATGAACGACGTACTTCTTCATTTGGGGATACGCTTTTGGAAAGCTTAATAAATAACCCTACCAATGGAAGTGTTAAAGTAATTCCAAACTTAATTTCAAGTCTGCAGGATAAAAATTATAGTTTGACAAGGATTCGTGTAATAACGATTGCGTACTTGATTCTAACTGGAACTGTCGAACAAATTGAAAAACTGAGTTTTAAAGTTACAAATGGAATTATTTCCGAAGTAACTTTTATAGGATACAGAAAGAAATATTATTCAAACGTAGATCCATACCGTATTGAACTAACTGGCGAGCTCCGCAAATAAAAAAGTCTCCAACTTTCTTTTTGTGGTAATATCCGGTGGTTTCAAACTATTTTTTTAGGGTTTTATCACGTCCCCCGAAAAAGTCAGTGAAATTAACAAAATTAGTTCCATACATTATTATCACCTGACAGTTCGATGAAAATAATGTTTTAGACTCAGAAAATAAAGTATTAGACTGAGTAAATGGGTTATTATGGTAGTAACGGTTCTACTATTACGTCAACAGATTTTACAGCATAGACTTACATCATGACTCCATTTTGGGGCTGCCTTCGGGTGGCTCCTTTTTTATTTTTGAATATGAGTTAGGAGTGAGCAAATGGTGTTCTGTGAAAATTAGTTTTAGACTAGAAAATAAAGTATTAGACTGAACAGGGCTGCTTTTATGATCTGTTTAAATGGAGCTGTTTTTGAAAATAACTATCTGTGACAAAACGTTAGGGAAGTGATGAAATGAAATACGTTAAGCTCTGCCTAGTTTGTTATGAGCAGTTCCAATACGGTAGACGTGATGCAAAGTACTGTGGTGATGCTTTCCGCCAAAAGGCTTCTCGTGACCATAGAAAACAGGTAGACAGTCACGAGTTACCTAACTGGATGAGATTCTGTGTAATTCACTACAAAGAAACATTTAAGCTCCAAACATCTGCTCACCATTATAAATGTCGAGAATAGATTGATTCCAAAAAGGACTTGTATAGAGTAAAAAAGTACTTAAATGAGAAGTCATCTGTCCTTTTCATTTGCTACAACAAATCAGACATGTTAATAGTTGCGGAAGAGATTGATCGATAGAACGCTATTAGTATTTTTCCAGAACAAACAAATGAACAAATCTATTTGAACAAAATACTGCTTGATGTTATTACGGTTTGAAATGTCTTAACAGGGTAGACTCTGACGAAACAACTATAAAACTAGTGAAATCAAGGTATGGATATTGACACCAGGCAAACGTATGGAAGCAGTTAGTAACCACTTTGCGGGCAGTGACAGCGACGCTGGTTTTGTAAACGTGGTAAATTCGCGTTTTACTGGCTGCACTATAGCTAATTACATGATCGCTAATTGTTATTATCGGGCATGTAATTGCTGCAAAATCGGCTATTCATGTCCGATAACGTAGTCGGTATGTCAAAAAAGCTATGTCCGCTAAAGTCTTACCGTACTATTTTCGCATTTGGTTGGCGGTACCTCATTCATTTCTACAATAACGAGCGATTATAGAAAATTAGAAGGCCTCAGTCCCATGGAATTCAGGACCAAGGCCGGCTTAACCAATTTTTATTATTTGTACTGTCTACTTGACGGGGTGCAGTTCAAAAGGGAAAAATCCGCTAAAATTTAAAAATCAGAAACATTGATTTTACCAAGGTTTTTGAAATTTAAAAGGGGCATCTCTAATCCCAAAAATTTACTTTTGAGACAGTCCCATTGATTGGTAAGTAAGCGAAATACCCCTTTAATCTCTTGTGTCCTTAGTTGTATCACTTAATTTCATTTTTTCTTGTTCGAATTCTTCAAGTAATTCTTGTGCAGACTTACCAGTTGCAAATTTCGCATTCCCAGAAAGCTCATTTTCCATTCGTTCAATGAGCTGTTTTCTTTTCTCAATCGCTTCCAAAACCTTGATAACTTTTGGATCATTGAAATCCACGTCTTCAACATTTTCACCTTTATAAGAGTTTTCATGAATGAGCGTCATTTGTTTGAAGGCGCTAAGTTTCCTTTTTAAAACTTCTTCAGGATCTTCAGGATGTAACTCCTTTTTCAGTTTACCAACTTCCCACGATAAATCTTTTACCTTTTCTTCCTGTTTGTCGGTATACTTCTTATTTAAGGCTTCTTCTTGTTCTTTAAATTCCTTCTCCATTTGGGCTAGACGTTCTTCTTTGGAAGTTTTATCGGCATATGCGTCAACCCCAATGATGCCTAAACTCAGAAAGGCTGCAGCAGACAAAGATAAAACAAGCATCTTATTCAATTTACGCATATAATCATCTCCAATTGACAAAAATCTGTCCTTATTTTTTGATCTCTATGGTAATAACATATGCACCACCATAATCAAGCCATTCGCTTAACCGCAAATCTGTTCCCCAATAATAATCTTCATCATTAACAGAATGTTGTGCCATATATACGTCACCATCTTTAAACTTGTGCACGACTTGTGAGTGTACTGTCCTTCCGTTTTCATCAACATATTGAACAATATCACCAGTATTTAAATCTTGATAAATATCATCAAAATTCTTTTGTGCGTCCTGAACTGAGTACTTTTTGGCTTGATAAGCAAATTCCCCTCCGGAACCGTTCACTACAGCCCAGTGCTCCCGAAATTGATGGGCGCCTGTCCAAGATGATGTGCGTGATTTTTTATCACTCGTATTTTTAGGAACATGTGGACCGTAATAGTACCAATCCTTCGCGTTCCTATTGTAACCAACATTTCCATGAAAATCCAAGCCTCCACCTTCATACAATACCTGAGAGACAAAGTTTGTGCAATCGCCGCCATCGCCGTTGCTTCCGTAATTTGCGTAATTTTTGTTTCCTGGTCGCTCAGCATACTTTTCAGCATATTTTTTTGCTTCGCTACGATCGTAATCTTTATTGGTTGAGGAACTATTGGTAAACAAAGTTTCCGCAGCCATCGCTTGTCCAGCCACTAAGGTGGATGCTAGACACACAAGTGTTAGTGACTTTTTAAGAACATTTTTCAAACGGGCTCATCTCCTTGGGAGTTTGGAATATGGTAGAGTCGTGTTCATTTGCTGATTCGGGTTTGAGCAATCGAATGGTAAACTTTTTGTTAGGGGGATGCGAACCTGACTCCCCTGTTGTGGATGTTCCTTTGTGCTTCCAGATTTTACGTCATCCCACTTAATAATCCCTCCTATTCAAAAAAATGGATTATTATATAGTTATAGAGACGATCGTTCATTACAAAAAGTTACAAAAAACTTGATTTCCATTAGCGTATAGAGAATAGAGTTTTTTATTGCATTCAAACGTTTAGCGTGCGAAATACGCGGTTAACTTAACTATACAGGATGGTCAGAAATCAGCTCAATGCGAAAAGCTGTAGTTTGATAACACCTCAGAACTGTAACCACAAAGATTTAACGATGTTCCGAGTTTGTTTTTGGAATCGGAACTTGGCACTTCAACATGCCAAATACTCAAACAATCAGGTAGAGAAGAGCATTGTTAGGCTTGATTTTGTTCCGAGACTCACCGTTTGCGGAACTTTTAGTAAGGAATTTTCAATATTTTAGAAATATTTACGAGCGGTGTCAGCGACGCTGGTATTACCCCATAGAGTTAAAAAGAGTATGCAGGAAAACCAGTCCGTTCTTTTCATTTACTACAATAAAATTGACATGTTAAAAGTTGCGGAGGAAATTGAGAGGTAATCGTTCGCGAGTCTAATACTTTATTTTTCGAATTTAACCTTTTATCCAGTTCGTTTTATTGTCCAGTCTACAACTTATTTGTGTAGGGCAATCGATATTTAAGGATGAAAACCGCGTCAAATCAACAAGTCCAGTCTAAGACATTATTTTTCTTGGACAAATGGCCAAGCGCAAACGGCAAATTACTGGTGCCAAGATCGAAAAATATATAAAAGAAGGTAGAGGTCAAGGAATCGGTAAAGACTATTTACCTTGGCTGGAGATACAAGATGTTCCATCTGATGGCAGAGCAACTCGCGGTAAAGGATGGACAACCAATCGACGGCATGACTTTATGTCGGACCTCGAAAGAGATTACTTCTACATCCTTGATTTTTCTGATGAGGTCACTGATATACGGGAACAGTATCCTCTTCTTCCACTTGAGGAAACAATGATAATTGCAGAGGAAATCGGTGTGAAGCATCCCATGATTCCACATACGGGAGAGCCGGTCGTGATGACTACAGATTTTCTAATTACTGTAGGAAACAAAAATGTGGCTAGAACCGTTAAACCCGCCGCAGAGTTGGAAGATAAACGTACGATTGAGAAGTTTGAGATCGAGCGGAGATACTGGGAAAGCCGCCATGTCGATTGGGGGATTATTACCGATCTGGACATCCCTGATTATTTTGTACGCAATATCGAGTGGGTCCACAAAGAGTTTCACAATGAAGACGTTCCGGACTTGGGCCCCTTTGTCATTAATCAACTCCAAAGCATGTTGGCTAAATATTTGGTAGAAGGCGATACGATTGCCCGTTCGTGCTTGGTGTGTGACGAGCAGCTTGGTTTGGAAGTCGGAACATCATTAGCGCTATTCAGGCATTTTATTGGGAGGAAGATTTGGTCTGTAAACATGAACGAACGAATTGTACCAACGTTAAAAGCGAAGGACTTTCAGATTAACGAGTCTTTTCGTTCCGTTCAAGCCAAAGGAGGTTAAGCTTGGTGGCGATGATATTCGAAAATATGGTGTTAGAGTGGTACCCAGAGGGATCTGATTCTCGCTATATAGAGAGAATTTTATGGTTGTCACCAAAAAGAGAGCTCGAACCATTACCAGTAGTCGTAGTAGTACCAGGAGATGAATTGTTACTGGTGGTCGTAGTAGTGCCGGGAGTTGAACTGTTATCTGAACCAGCAGCTGTTTCAATTATTGTATTGTACAGTTCAACAAATTCTTGGACATCTTCTACATGTTTCCGAGTTGTTAAAGTGTCAGTTATAAAGGCAGTCTTCGCTAATAAATATAGTCCTTTATTAAAGGAATTATTGTCTAATTCTGATTTAGGACTATAGTTGTTTTCATCAAAAGTCATTTGAAGGAGTTGTCTAGCGTTCTTCTTATAGCGAGGCGACAATGAATAAAATACTCTTAAAAACTTATCAACTTCAAGTTCAGTTTGATTAATGCTACTTTGTTCGGCCTTATTCCAAAGCGGTAAACTGAGTGTATACTGAAGTAAGTTATGTTTCTGAATAGACTCTCTGACTTCTCTTTTGGTGGAATTTGTATCTGAACTGATATGATTTATATCCTCACCTTTTTGAAAGCGTCTTGCAAAAAAATATAGCTTTGCTTGAGTGGGCCACTGTCTAATACCTTTAATATGTCTCCTGTATAGGGTAGATTGAATCGATCACGGCTATCAACCAAGTCAACATAAATATTGGCAATATTATCTGCAGTATTCTTTTTGACTTTTGGAAGCTTTCCATCGGTCATCAGTAACCCGATCAATAATTTACAGGCGCAAATTCTTCTGTTTCCTTCAAGTACTATGTACTTTTCATTCTCTTTGCAAACGATTATTCTTTCACCGGGGATTAATCCTTCGTCTTCATTAATTCCCTTTGCTATCGTAAGAACTTCCTCATATTCAATTAAGTACTCCTTTATTCCTTCCTCATCTGGGTTCGGAATATTTACAAAACGAGGATTTAAGTGATCTAGAATTAATTTATCTAATGGAATTTCGATTGGAGTGTATTTCATGATAAAGCTCCTTCATATATGATTATTCTATTTTACTACGGAAGACACTATATGGCGATATATGGAATTTTGTGTCGTAATAAGTTAGTAGCAATAGAGACAGTTTTTAGATCATGATCTCCGCTCACTAGCCGTTCATAGCGATACAGACTGTCAAATGAACAGTAAGTGTTATATTAACACCTAAAAAGAAGTGGGGATTAAGCAGTAACGTTTGGTTTACAGCAATTTGGATACTGGTACTTACATTGAGCGTTGGTTTTGTACACTCAAGGATGAGACTGAATGAATATGCTTCGTTTCTGGAAGCTAATAGAGATATCGAGAGATACATTAACTTTTACAATGAAGAGAGACCTAATATCGCTTTAAGTTATCTTTCTCTTAGAGAATCCGGGCAATCTCAAAAGCGACTTAATTGGCTGCACTATTAGGGCTAAGCCTACAGTTTTAGATGGCTACAAACAATCAAAGTGTGTAACGGCTTGTGTTATGTTCGTATGTACTATTATATTAAAAAGTGAATTGTAAATTTTCGGTGAATGAAATTAATCAAGGGGGTTTAATGATGGAGATTATTAACAATAAATCAGAAATATTTATCGGGGCAAGAGACCTTGGAGATGAGGTTTACAAAATATTGCCGACATTTGATTTAATAGTAAAGCAAATCGAACAAATAAGGGGTACAACCAAAGATTCAATCAAGGATTCTTATCGATCACATTCGCAAAGAGTTTTCAAAAAGGATGTAAACAATACAATTGGAATATTTGGAGCTAGAGGAACAGGGAAAACGTCGGTTCTCTATACTTTAATCAATCAACTGAGTCTAAGTGATTCAAGTATTCCTACCTCTGCTATTCCTCATAATATTGTTCTTGGAATTATTGAGCCTGATCATTTCGGTCACAACACTAAAATTATGGGTTCTGTTGTAGGCTTGCTCAAGAAAGCAACGGAAATGCAAATGGAACAGATACAAAATATGATACCGATTGCCGGAGTTGAAGGGGATTTGTTCCAGGATTATTTCAATAAAGGGGTTTTTAAACCGAACAACCCTCTACAGAATAGTCTTAATGAATTAATTGAATATCACATGTATACCGAGAGCGAATATAGACAATTGTTGATTCATACATATGACGATCTCGCAACGCATATTAAGAAATCAGCACGATTGCTTACACCAGATATTGAATTTAAGGAAAAGCTAAATAGCCTAATTTCTTACCTAATAGCGAATCAACGTGCTTTATTAAGATTGTGTAAAGGTAAGGAGGATGTAGAACCGCTACTATTCTTGTTTATTGACGACATTGATTTGAAGATGACACGAAGTCGAGAATTAATTGAAGCAATTCTTCAATATGCCAATCACCCTAATGTTGTTACTATATTGTCCGGCGATTACGATATCCTGCAAGAATCCATTATGCTTGCACTTATTCAAGATGAAAAATTGCATCATAGTAACATGAGTGTTGAGTTCAAAGTAAATGATAGGGACACAATTAAAGACAGAAAACAAAATTTGGCTCATGAATATGTTAAGAAGATCATTCCGCCTGCCAGACGGCATCAACTGTTGCAATGGAATGAGAATACAATACCTCAATTTGCGTTTGGTGATCAGACCCTCATGATTCAACTAGAGAAGTTACTTGGGAATAAGAACATATTTAACTATAAATTAGGGAATGGCCAAAAACTTCAGCCGATTAATAAAAGTTATAGCATCTTTGATCAAACTCCTCGAGGAATTGTTAACGTATACTACCACATCCATGAAATTAATGAGCGTTTCCCCGAAATTTGGTCTCAAAATAATGATAAGCAAGATAGGTTTAATATTATTAAATCACTAATTGATACCATAATACTATCTTCGACAAATCTCGCTGCTAAACAAAGCCCCATTCTAAAGAGGTTTATTCAGTGGGGGCATGATCCTGGGAGTACATTTCTCGATTATTCGGCATTAGATGACATCGTAAGCTTTACTCAAGAAAGTGACAAAGCTAAAAAAACTGATTACTCCTTACTGCTGCCATTAGTAATAATTGGGGAAGTTATACAAAAATTGCTAGGCGAAATTCGCTTTGATCAAAAGGCATGCAAGGAGCAGGAACTAAATTTGTTGAGGTACCTTCTTCAAATTGAGCCTATGAATGTTCAGCGAAGAACCCGATTAGGCATCATAGCGGATACAGTTGTTAGCTATGTTAGCTTTCAAAATGCACTTTTTTTTACGAACCAAGCAGCTACTCATTTAGATTGGTTCATTCAGAAACCTAAGGAAACGGCAGAGCAGCCAAGGCATTTAGAGGAAATTCAGAATCGCTGGATGTTAATATTAATAAAGTCACTACTAGACGATGATAAAGATCCTGAGTTACTGACACGGTTATATTACGACCAATATATTCGGGCAAAGCAGGGTAAATCTGGAAGTAACAATGTGAGCACGGTTATGGAATTTCTCGCTAATACAAGTGCAAGAAGAGCAGATTATATTTATTATAAAAGTTTGTACGATTATCCGGAAAGTAGCAAATCATGGTCAGAAATTGTTAAAAGCATGGTAGAAAATACACAATATATTGATGATCTTTTCGTATATCTGCTCATTCAGATCCATTCTTGGGATGATAAAACCTTTAATGAAAAACTAACATTGTTATTGAATAGTGGAGAAAATGATGGAACTACGAACAAGGTAGCAACTCGTCTCAAAAGCATCTTGAATAAATTAATACTAAAACAAGCTGAAGGAGATTCTTTAACGCCTAACCAGAGTAATATTATTAATAAGTTAATAACCGGTTTCTATCATAATTTATTTGAACGTTTACGGAGGAAGATAAACGAACAAAGCTTTACTATTGAATGGAAGGATGAGTCGACCGTTAAAATGGCGGTTGATATGTTTTTGAAAGGTTACTCAGGTGTAACAAATACAAAATATCAACAAACAAAGGATTCTATGGAATCTATAAAATCTAAAATAGAAAATTACATTACTTATGGAACTCGAAATAATATAGTTGAGAAACTATCATCAAACTATGCTGTTTGGTATGGAAGAAAAGAAGCTGAACGGCTTCTATATATTCTTAAAGAAGAAGCATATATAGATCCCATGAATTTGGAGCCGGATGAATTGTGGGTAATTAGGAATTTGGATTATTATTTGAAAAAGGTAAATAATACAGTATTTACTGACGATCAATACGAAACGGTAAAAGCAGAGATGAGAAAAAAACTAGTTGAAGCATTTGATCAAGCTAAACAGTTAGTTGTGAGTGATTTGGATGCTTTAGGTATTGAACTTGGAGAAGATGAAGAACAAGAGGATACTTTATATGGCTGATAAAATTAAATTGATGTTAAGTGTGGCCTTTTTTCCAGTAAAAGATCTTCTGTTTGTACGAAACGATGATCTAGTTGAGATAGCACAATCTATTCATAATAATAATTCAAAACAAAGCATGGCTAACGCCAAAGCATTCATGAATAAGCTTTATTCAAGTATCCTATCCGATTGCTCTCCATCAAGCTTGGATGAAATTAATCTGTTATTGGAAAAGTTTCATCCATACTTATTTAGGAGATACTTTTCTGAAACAGCTATGAATGACAACGAAATAGAGCACACCTTATACAATTATTATTTCCATCTCATTAGTCAATTTACGAGGGCGTTGTTATCTCATCGAGATGGAGAAATGGTATTTAAGTATTGGAAACATGAGTCAGATGGGCATGACGATCTGTTGGGGGATATATGGGAGGCATATACGGAGCTAGATAAGGTTCATATGTTTAGTATCTTGAGTCGACTCATTCCGCTTGACTTGTTTATAGCTAGTTACTATATCTCTAATCATTTGAGCAATCCTTATCAACTTGATGGCCTATATCAACATATAAATCTTGTAGATGCTCCGTTGCACGATGTATTAGGACATGGGGTTGCAGAAAATCATATGCACGCCAGTGCTGCTTTTACTTTTACAATGTTGTGGCAGTCATGTATGAATTTTAATGGAGATTTTAAACGTAGTGCCGTAGGAAAATACCTAAGTAACTTTAAGACATCATACACTTGCAAATCAGTGCAGATAAAAGAGTATATACTCACAGCGCAATTGATACGCCTTATATTAGCTCACTACATCGATTCAAATCAAATTGTTCCAATCAGCAAGTGGATAAGCAACACTATGCAGTCACATGCAAAATTGCTCTTACCATCACTGTTTAAAGAGGATGGATTTACCGATGTCTCCGATTTAAAACATTGCGTGGAGTTGCTCCAGAAAGAGTTCAAAAAAGGTGAGCAAGAGTACGGAAATGACTGGATGTTTGGGGTGTTCAAAGAATATAGACAGGTTAAAACGTATGGTGAAAATATTTTTCTGCATCAAGTGATGAAGTACAGAAGTCAGCATTCCAAGGAAGAAAATAAAACATCAATGAATGAGTTTTGGTGTCTGTTCTTTCGCTATATACGTATCAAAAATGAATTTTACCAACAAGTCAATCAGTCCAAAGCAGTTAGAGGACTAGATTATTTCAGAGGGTATTTTGAGAGAGCAACAGGAGGGTTCGATTCAAAGGAAAAAGGATATTACCTTGATATGCTGCGAAACTTGTTTCAAAATCAATATCTGAAAAAGGTAGAATTTCGGATCTCAATTGCAAATCGAGAATCAACAAATCGAAGAAATATACTCAAAATATTGAATGCATATAAAAAAATATTAATAGAAGATTTTAATGTTGAACAGAATATTGAAGTTGCATTTCCTAGAATAGGTATTGTTTATCATCTGATAAAACAGAAAGACGATATTAATAAGGATTTTAATAAATATGAAAAAGACAATAGCCAGCTAGCCTATTTGTATTATGGACGTATTCAACAACAATATATGGATAAGATTAAAATGGTATTGAATTTGCGAAATCGAATTCCCTATCTGTCAAATTTCATTGTTGGACTGGATGCTGCGAGTTTGGAGAATAATACGCCTATCCAAGTTTTTGCTTCAGTATTTGAAGCAGCTAGGGACAGTAAAAAAGATAGAATGCTAATGGTTGATCGAGACGGATGTTTGACTAAACAGCAAAGTTTATTCTTTACTTTCCATGCAGGTGAAGACTTTAGACATCTAAATTCGGGACTACGCAGAATAGACGAAGTTATTGATTTTTGTAAGTTTCATTCGGGTGATAGAATCGGTCACGGCATTGCATTGGGGATATCTGTTGAAAACTGGGTTAATGAGAATCAGAAGGTTATTATCCCACGGGGGGAGTACCTAGATAACCTCTTGTGGACTTGGGGAGTCTATACACGCGCATCAGATGTGAACTATAAAATTTATCCGTACTTACAGCACAAAATTCATGAAGTCGCTAAAAGTATCCTGTTCGATGCGTTTGATTACAACATATCGATTGAAATGCTATATGAGGTATACAAGAGAAGATTTAAGCCCATTCCAGATAGCTTAATATACGAAAACTCCCCAGGTATAACAGATATTATTCACCTGACAAAACTATATCATGATAAAAACTTTTTGGAGCGTCTCATGGCCCCTATTTATGTTAGGACAACTGATATGGAGAAGGAAATTACCATAGATATGCAACGGTATGTGAGGCATAAGGTCGCTATGAACGGCATTGTTGTAGAAGTTAACCCATCATCCAATTATGCTATTGGAGAAATAAATTCAATTTATGATAATCAGTTCTTCCAAATCAATAATGGTAACGATAAGGATTTACCGAACACAATGATTAGTATAAATACTGATGATCCTATTGTATTTAATACCAATATCAGTAATGAAATTGCGTATTTATATTACGGAATGCTCTATAGGGGAATTGGAAAAAGCGAAGCGCTTGGTTGGATAGAGAACGTCCGAAAATCGGGTATGGATACTTCGTTTATTCGCGATAATGTCAGTAATTACGATTACTTAAAACAGTTGGATTGTCTGATAGCAGCGCTTGACGACCCGTACTATTGCGAAGAATGCTAATATTAAGTTTGAGTCAGTCATTTTAAACTTTATAAATGGGTTGTCGATACAAGAGAGTCTGCTGATAAAGTAGTGCAAATCTCCGAAATATTAATTCGGTTGGTTTGGTTTTAATGTTTTCATGGAAAGACAATTGCTCAGTCCTATAGTTAGTCTAATACTTTATTTTCGCGGTTGAGGCAACATTAAATGCTAAATATTATATGAGTCTAATACTTATTTTTTTAAAGTAGATGATTTTTTATTTCGAAAAGCCGTGGTATATCGACACCCCCAGTCTAAAACATTATTTTCATCGAACAAGAACATCTTTGTGTGATGTTCGTTGACATTAGAGTAAGTAAATTTAAAGTAGACTTGGTAAAGAGTACAAAGCTTTTCTTTACGATTAAAGTCATGTTAATAAGCCGAGTGAAATTCAGGTTTGCACATCTGTCTTTCCTCGGCTTATTTTTATTTTCAAACCCCGCCACAAGCTCTATCAGAGTCGAGGCGGGGTTTAACGGTATAACGTACTTTTTAACTTCTATGGTTCCTCATTTGCAAACATCTCCAACGTAGCTATAAGAATGTCTTTCTTTTTAGTATAGTGGAGAACCTATTATCGCCGCACCTTCAATCATTGAACAAAAATCATAAACAGGTATAGGGCGTCCGTTTCCTAGGGCAGCACCTATTGTCAACGAACCGGGTTCCATTCCCATTCCAAGAGTTGAAGAAGTTGGATGGCACTAGAAGCTCTTTTCGTTTGCTCGAGCGTATTTACTTCGGGGAATCGCCCATCCGTCTTATAGGCATGGAAAAACTCGCCCTCACAATTATGTGAGCGGAGAGGTTTGTTCAGTTTTTACGAAATTAGAATATGGGGGAGATTGGCAGGTTATGTAACTGTTCCTGATAAGACTGTTTGAAAATAATGAAATGGCAGTTTGTCCTTTATCCACTTATTTGCAATCATTGTATAATTGAGGTGGGAGTGTGTTGAACATACATAATCGTATTGGATTCATTCCTAGTGAGTCTGAAAGCGATGAGTTCTCCGTAATAGAAGGCGGGGCCGCAAAATTTGGCGTGCTACTGTATTAAAAATAGTCAGGATGAAGGGGAACCGAGTAATGACAGAATATAATCAGCTAGTTTTCGATGCATTGCCACCCAAAGGGAGTAGCAGAGAGAAGGCTATCTCGAAGCTCGGAGCTAACGAGGCACCTGAGCTGTTGCATCTGGCCAGTACAGAGCGCGGGAAGAGTAAGCTTGCCGCCCAGAGGGCACTGGCTAAGATTGATTATGAACCAGCTGCAGCTTATTGGAAAAAGCTATTAAAGTCGCCACAAAAATGCGAAAAAATATTAAACCACACATTCTCGAATACAGTGTCGGATCTGATTGCTGATCGATTACTAGCTTTTTTGCAGACGTTTCTGGAGAAAAAGCCTGGCAGCAAGATCAGCTGGGAAGAGCATGAAACGCTGCTTGCCTTTCTTGGCATGATGCCGGGTAAAGCGAGTGAGAAGATGTGCGAGGTGTATGAGCTTGCAGCAGAGCATATCCAGAAGATTTCATCATTTGAGCGCGACAGCGAGGTGCTAAAGTTAACCTACAGAGATACTTCTATCTTTCATATAAGTGATACTTTGGCAGGGGTGACTTTAGAGCAAGCCTTTCCTATGATTTTGGTTGGCTCTGTTTTAATGGATGGAGATCGTAGGCTGCAAGCGCTAGCTTGCAAGCTATATGAGCAATATGGGGGAGCCTGGCTGTCTCCTGTCTTCGCTTCTGCGCTTCTAACCAAGCCCGCTCGCGATGTTTTCGAGGCGTTTTCACCGTATTACAAAGATCCGGTAGCGCAGCGCTTTATTTTGAACGTGCTAGGTACGGTGAAGTTTGATACTAAGCAAAATCGCCATACCTTTATGTTTGGCTGGGGAAATATGCTTAGAAATGATACCTATTTTTCACTTAAACCGCTGCTGTTTGAGGATTTGGATGTGCGCTGGATAGAACTTTTGGCAGCTGATCCGGAGGAGAAAAAGCTAAGCGGTCTTATTAAAACGAGCTATTATGTAGGAAAAGTGACTGGAGAATTTGATGACGTGCTGGGTGATCTGCTTCCGCTAAATAATGAAGTTTGCTGCCAAAAGGTGCAATCGTATTTTCTGAAAAGAGCAATTCTGGATGATGGAATTGGTGCGACATATGTTGGTATTTTGTATCGGATAGGTTATGAGGATGTTGAATCGATTCTTATGAAAAAATGGTCCCAAAAGGAAAATGCAACCTCTATTTGGAATGTGTCCAGTGATTTGCAGTTCTTTACCCATTGGCCAGCCGAGAAGAGAGTAGAGCTTTTTGAACAGGTTAGACAATTGGTTCAGGAGAAGAAATTACAAATAAGTTATTGGAAGCCGGACACGGCTGAGGAGCTGAAGAACGAGCTGCTTAAGTAGCAATAGCAGGAGCGGAACGGGAGGCATCAAATACAGTGGGAGCATTAGCTGTTAGCTACCCACTGTCCATTATGTTCGTAGTGCTAGTAATAGACTGAACAGCAGGATTCGCCAACAAACGAAAAGTGCCTAAAAAATCTGTTAGAAAAGGAACTTGATAAGACGGAGGATTGGTATGATCCCCTCATGGTAGACAGGCGAAATAATAAAAAGCTTGCTATTGTGAGGTGAGCTTTTTCATGTCTAGAGGTAAATAGAATGCTTTCCAAAACTCGCCATTCTCGAAGAAGTATCAAATGGGGAAATTGGTTTCCTGACAGCTGCGAAAAAAATGATGAAAAGCCGGTAATCCTTAGCGTACAAGATACCGGCTTTTTTTCTGTCTATCAGGGTAATACTAGCGTCCCTGTCACGAGCTGCAAACGGTGAGTCTCGGAACTAAATCAAGCCTAACAACGCTCTTTTCCACCTGATTGTTTGGTTCCGATTCAAAAAATAAATTTGGAACCTCAGTAACTCGTTGAGGTTACAGTGTTACTGGGACATTTTGCTTTGGTTCTCCGCTCTTCGCAAAAAATCAACGGCACGGTCAGGGAAGTCCGTAAACACCCCGTCAACTCCTGCTGTGAAGTAGAACTGATCGAGCAGTTCCTCGAAGCTTGCTGCATAGGCAGGGATTTGTCCTTTATCCGCTCGGAAGGTGTATGGATGCACTTCCAGGTCAGCTTCATGAGCCTCTTTGACAAGATTGGTAATGATCAGGTGGTCTTTCGTCGACTCTTCTTTGATGATCATCGGCTTCCATGGCCCTACGCCGTCTGCGTATTTCGCAATTTCTTTCATCGCCCCTTTGTCAAACATCCAATCGTAGTTGTAGGGAACGGCCTTACCGTTTTCATAGATCATGGTTTCGTTCCAGCCGGTTTCTGCCATGAGCTGTACAAGCTTCACGTTCATATTCAAATGTGGATAGAGTTCCGTGCGAATCCGTTTTGCTTCATTAGGGTCGAAAGTCTGTATGTACGCTTTGTCATTCTTGGACACATAGCCGTACTTTTTCAACACCTGCAGCACTGCGAGGCTGATGTCCTTCCCTTCGTGTCTGTGGAACCAGGGAGCTTTGATCTCCGAATAGATCCCTACGTTACGACCCGTGCTTTTGTTCATACCCTGGATCATTTCAATCTCTTCTTCCAGGGTGTGAACACTGAAGCTGGATTTCCAGAGAGGGAAGCGGTCCGGATAGTCTTGTACCTGCTTGCCGTTTTCCACTGAGAAGACCTCTGTTGTTTTCAGTTTCTTGATCTCGTCAAGAGTGAAATCAATAACGTAGTACCTGCCGTCTTTTCGTTTTCGATCAGGGTAGACCTCCGCTACATTGGTTACGCTGTCGAGATAATGGTCGTGCATGATGATCAGTTTGTTGTCCTTTGTCATGACCACGTCTTGTTCGATGTAGTCGACTCCCATCGCGTAAGCCATCGCTTTTGCGGGCAGCGTATGTTCCGGCAAGTATGCACTCGCTCCGCGATGGGCGATGACAATCTTATCCGCTTCGGCAAAGGATACGCTTCCAAAGCTTGTTGTAATAGCGAGAGCAGCTACCAGGGATGTAACTAGTTTTTTCATGTCGTTCCTCCTCCATTTGGATGAAAAAAAGATCCACAAATCCCATTGGTAGGTTATACCATACCAAATGAAATATTGTGAATCTCCTGATCTCCATCACAAAAATATTATGTTGGTTACTAATGTAAGGCAAAAAGAAAGCGCTGTCAACAAATAGTTGACGAGAGCCTATTACCCATTTCATGTATGGCTGGACAAAAAAACAGCAAGGCTGATCGCAGGACCAACCTCGCTGTTTTCCGTACATCACGAATTATAATTTCACAGGCTCTCCTGCGAATACTTCCAATTCCATAGCTGCTGCAAAAAAGGAGGGGGCTTGCTTCACAAAAGCCTGAAAATGAGCGCTTGCATTGTGCGCCGATACTGCAGCAGAGTCCTTCCACTTTTCTACCATGGTGTAGTGATATTCTTGCTCTGTGCTTTTCATAAGGGTGTATCCCACATTTCCTTCTTCAGCTTGGCTTGCAGTAACTAGGGCTTTGGCTGCTTGCAGGAAGGCTTCTTCCTGTGCGGGTATCACTTGCAGATGGGCATGTATAATAAGCATGGTTCTCTACCTTTCTTCTAGCGAATTTGAATTATTTCCAGGTTGTCACTGACTCAACAGGGATGCGGTAAGAAGGGTATCCTTCCTTGGCTGCTTTCCCGATACTGATCAGCATGATCGGTTGATAGCGATCCTTGTCCAAATCAAACGCTTCTGCTACTTCTTCTTTTCATAGCCGCCGATCGGGTTCGTGTCATAGCTGAATGAACGGGCACCCATCAGGCATCTCTTTCCACGATGAGAAATCTGGTGGACGCAGGGAACTACGGGCAGAAGAATGGGCAAGGCTTTTACGAGTGGTCACCGGAACAGTTGAAAAAAGATCTGCAAACGGATGAAAAGTAAAATTCTTGTGTAACCCCCCTAGGTTAATCCGTTAACCAAGGGGGGTTTTTGCAATGCCGAAATGGGTATATTTTATCTATTTAAGATGCTCTCTTCTAATACGTCAAATTTATTTCCATACTTTTTAATGATATGTTGTTCACCCCATGAGCAGAGTGATTCTAATATACTTTTCAATCCCCATCCGTATTCGCTTAGTTCATATTCCACTTTTGGTGGGACCGTATTGTAAGTAATTCGATTGATGATCCCGTCACTTTCTAGCTCGCGTAGTTGCTGGGTTAACATTTTTTGTGTAATCGCAGGCATAAGACGTTTCAATTCACTGGTACGTTTTTTGCCATGAGTGAGGTGGCAAAGTATAACGCATTTCCACTTTCCGCCTAATACTTCAAGCGTAGCTTCAACCGAAATATTATATTTCTTTTTATTCATAAGATCGCTCCTACTTAAATTTTATAGGAACTTTTCAGTACCTATAGCACAAAAAAGTACGTACTTTTGATTAAGTTTGCTATGTATCATAATAACATTTGCCGATCGGTTATAGTCATTCTTTTTTTATGGTTTTCTCGAGGAGATGTTGTTCGTCTAAATGCTTTATAGGAACTTTTCAGTACCTATAGCACAAAAAAGTACGTACTTTCGATTGGGTTTGTTATGTATCATAATAACACTTGCCGGTCGGACAAGCTTATTCCTTTTATGGGGTTTGCTCGAAGAGATTTTTTAAAAATGGGTAAGGAGGATATATAAATGGCCTTGGATAATAAACGAAGCGCATTGGCGCTTTTAGCATTAGCAATAAGCGCTTTTGCTATCGGTACAACAGAATTTATTAGTGTCGGATTACTGCCTCTTATTTCGCAAGACCTGAATATTTCGGTTACGACTGCCGGATTAACTGTTTCGTTATACGCGCTTGGGGTAACTTTCGGAGCGCCTATCTTGACTTCACTGACATCCAGTATGTCGCGTAAATCATTATTGCTTTGGATTATGATCGTCTTTATTGCTGGTAACCTACTCGCAGCAGGTGCAACGAGCATTGGGATATTGCTTGTTGCCCGTATCATTTCTGCATTTTCGCACGGCGTGTTTATGTCGATTGGATCTACCATTGCTGCTGATGTTGTTCCAGAAAATAGGAGAGCTAGCGCGATATCTATTATGTTTACGGGACTTACTGTGGCAATCGTCACAGGTGTACCATTAGGAACATTTATTGGTCAACAAATGGGGTGGAGAGCAGCCTTTATCGCGATTGTGGCAGTTGGGATCATCGCTTTTATAGCCAACAGCATTCTTGTTCCATCCGAGTTGCGAAAAGGTGCCAGCTCAACATTTCGAGATCAGATCAAAGTGATTACCAATGGTCGGCTGTTACTTTTGTTCATCATTACAGCCTTGGGGTACGGAGGAACTTTCGTCGTCTTCACTTACTTATCCCCGTTGCTTCAAGATTTAACCGGCTTTAAACAAGGAACAATTACGTTAATTTTGGTGGTCTATGGAATTGCCATTGCAATCGGTAACGTAATTGGCGGTAAGGTGGCAAATCGAAATCCGGTTCGTGCACTGTTTTATATGTTTATCTTGCAAGCAATTGTGCTTTTTCTCTTAACATTCACTGCTCCATTTAAAGTTATTGGGTTAATTGCGATTATTTTGATGGGATTACTTCATTTTATGAACGTGCCTGGACTGCAAGTCTACGTCGTGTTGTTGGCTGAACGCTTTACTCCGGGGGCCGTTGATGTGGCATCAGCCATTAATATTGCGGCCTTTAATGCTGGCATTGCTCTCGGAGCTTACCTGGGTGGGGTAATCACTGATTCCATCGGACTTATTCATACTGCTTGGATAGGCGGATTGATGGTGGTAGGGGCCACAATCCTTACAGGTTGGAGTATGGGTTTAGAACGAAAAGATCAAAAAAATCCGGCATAAAATCCATGAGGTGATAGTTATGAGTACAGAATCCTTTGATGAAAGCATGAAAAAGATAATAAATGATGAGGAAACGCTGCAATTTACATCATTTACTAACGAAGACGCTCTTCAATTAGGTTTGTTGGTTGTTGATATGGCTAAACAGGAAGAAAAACAGATCGCTGTAGATATAACAAAAAATGGCGTGCAATTGTTTCACTTTAAGATGAAAGGCACATCTCAGGTAAATACGGAATGGATCCAACGCAAAAATCGGGTTGTAGCACTGCATGATCACAGTTCCTATTATTTGCAAAGGCAAAGTGAAATAACCGGAATGCCTTATCACGAATCAAATCGAGTGGATGCCTCTAAATACGCGGCATATGGGGGAGCTTTTCCCATCATAGCTAAAGGCGTTGGGAACATCGGGACCATTACGGTATCAGGACTAACTCCTGAAGAAGATCATGAATTGGTTACAAAAGCAATCCACTCTTATTTAAACAGATAATAAGAAGAGTAATCTTCTGATTTAAGGAGGTGGTTCAGGCAGTTCATTGTTCATGCTTATAAAGAACATGGTTTGGTTATATTTAAGGAAACCGCTTCTTTTTATCAAATAATCAAGGATGTGTATGAAATGCCATTCATTGTCCTAAATACATGGCCAGCTATGTCGAAAGATATGAAAAAAGAATTCATTAGACAGGCCACTGAGTTAACAACAAACGAATTGAAGATCGTACCGGACAAAATTCAAGTGTTGATTCATGAACTTGAAAAAGAAAATTGGGGGAAAGCAGGCGCTTCCGCAGCGGATCATGACTTTGCTCTTAAGAGCCGCCGTATCAATTGGGGTACAGAAGAGTCTTATCACACAGATGACTCTGAAATAAATGGCATGGCTGTCGTTACAGTTGATATTTGGAATACGTTTGACCAGGTAACGAAAGATAAATATGTAAATGACCTGACTCACCTCACTATGAAATTCACCCGTGCACCTTTGGATAAAGTTTTAATCCTTATTCGAGAAATGGTACCAGGTAATTGGGGACAAAGTGGTGTGACAGGAGCAGATAAAGATTTTCTTTCAAAAAGTCGACAATTGTAAACAGTTTTCAAAAATACAATGCTAAGGGAGATAAAATTCAATGGCGAAAAATTTGCAAGATACTACGACTCTGCACAATGGTGTTAAAATGCCTTGGTTTGGTTTGGGTGTATTTAAAGTGGAGGAAGGTCCAGAACTTGAGAATGCGGTAAAAACAGCAATCAAGCATGGATATCGCAGTATTGATACAGCAGCTATTTATGGAAATGAAGAGGGAGTCGGCCGCGGGATCGGTGAAGGGCTGAAAGAGGCAGGTATTTCCAGAGAGGAACTTTTTGTTACTTCGAAAGTATGGAATGCAGATTTAGGATATGAGTCAACGTTAGCGGCTTATGAAGCCAGCTTAAAAAAATTAAATTTGGAGTATCTGGATTTATACCTGATTCACTGGCCAGTGGAAGGGAAATTTAAAGAAGCTTGGAGAGCATTGGAAACACTTTATAAAGAGGGACAAGTAAAAGCAATCGGGGTAAGTAATTTCCATATTCATCATCTCAAAGAATTGATGAAAGACGCGGAGATTAAACCAATGGTGGATCAAGTGGAACACCATCCACGTTTGACCCAAAAGGAGCTTCAAGATTTTTGTAAGGAGCAAGGCATTCAATTTGAAGCATGGTCTCCGTTAATGCAAGGACAACTGTTGGATAATCCAGTATTAAAGGAGATTGCTGATAAGCATCACAAATCCATCGCACAAGTTATCCTGCGTTGGGACTTGCAAAATGGTGTCGTAACGATTCCAAAATCTACAAAAGAACATCGAATCGTTGAAAATGCATCGGTGTTTGATTTTGAGTTGACAAAAGAAGAGATGGATCTGATCGATGGCTTGAATCAGAATCATCGAGTCGGTCCAGACCCGGACAATTTTGATTTTTAATAGATGTAAACAATAACCCGGCGAAGACTGGCTGTTCATTCCATAAAAAAGAAGGATAAAAATCACTACGATTTTCATCCTTCTTTTTGTTATATTAATGATTTTTAACGACTTCCTGCCCACGCACATTCCACGTAAAGGCAAAAACAAGAGCAGCCAATGCACACGAAACTGTCAGCAAAATAAATCCTGCATCCCAGCCGGAGGCATCAACGATAACCCCCATCAATGCATTCGCTGTTACTGTACCGCCCAGGTAACCAAACAGACCAGTCAGTCCTGCAGCGGTTCCGGCAGCTTTTTTCGGAACAAAATCAAGGGCTTGCAAACCAATCAGCATGACTGGACCGTAAATCAGGAAACCGATAGCGATCAGGCAAATCATATCGACTACGGAATTTCCAGGTGGGTTGAACCAGTAGACCAGAACAGCGACCAATACGCCGAGCATAAAGACAAACCCTGCGGGTCCACGGCGGCCCTTGAACAATTTATCGGACAGCCAGCCGCACAGGAGCGTTCCCGGGATACCTGCCCATTCGTACAGGAAGTAGGCAACGCTTGACTTGTTCATATCAAAGCCTTTTTCCTCACTCAAATAGGTCGGCGCCCAGTCCAGAACGCCGTAACGGACGAAGTAGACGAAGATGTTGGCAATCGCGATTGCCCAAACCCATTTGTTGTTCAACACATATTTGAAAAGGATTTCTTTTGTGGAGAATTCTGTTTCAAACGTTTTCTTCTCTTTGTTTGGATAGTCATTGCGATATTCTTCAATAGGCGGCAGGCCGACTGACTGCGGAGTATCGCGAATTAAGAAATACGTAATGAATCCAAAGACAATGGCAACCAGAGCAGGCAGGATAAATACGCCTTCATACCCGGAAGCGGTACTACCCGAAAACGTGGTGAACATGGCTGCACCTGCAACTGCGATAGGGGCCATCAAGCCTCCACCCACGTTATGGGCTACATTCCAAATGGCTGTTTTGTTTCCTCTTTCACTTACACTAAACCAGTGTACGAGCACACGCCCGGATGGAGGCCAGCCCATTCCCTGGAACCAACCGTTCAGGAACAACATCACAAACATGATCGTGACGGATGAGGTGAAGTAAGGAACAACACCCATCAGTAAACTAATAAGTGCAGAAAGAATCAAACCGGCAGGCAAGAACATTCGCGGGTTGCTTCGGTCTGAAAAAATAGCCATTACAAACTTGCTGATCCCGTAGGAAATTGAAATGGCGGATAACGCAAAACCAAGCTCTGATTTTGTAAATCCTTCTTCAATCAGATAAGGCATGGCGAGTGAAAAGTTTTTGCGGATGAGATAGTACGCCGCATAACCGATGAAGATTCCGAGAAACACTTGAAGCCTGAGTTTTTTATACTCAGAATCAATTTGTTCGTCAGGCAATCTGTCGATCGGCGCCGCAGGCTTAAACAGCTTGAGCATCTTATTCCCCCCCTAAGTAATTTCTAACAAAGATGGCGATGCACGTAAAAAAACCCATAGCTTAATGGCGCTTTCAAAAATGAAAGTGCCAATAAGTATGAGTCTCCGAATCTCCATCATAGTTAACTTGTCGTAAGTGTATTCTATAATTCTGTGAAAACGTTGTCAATGGTGTTGTTTTGGCTTATTTTTCCATTTTGAATATCGAGACAATTGAGATGTCGAGCCAGTTTATCGCGCTTAAAATTCTGGAGCATAAAAAAAATTTCCGCAAAAACGCGTCGCACCTATTCGAAAAGCAACGATAGAGGTTTTGTTATGTGTACATTAATCGAAAAAATACATTTTTTAAAAATATAAGTATATCTTTATCTTAGCTCATTTGTATGAGGGGGGTTAAGCAAAGATGTAAAGGTCATCTTTTTGTACAAGTAAAAATGAAGGAGGCTTTGTTTGATGTATTTGATGAGAAAAACAGGATTTTTGGTAGTACTATCGCTTATCTTTATTTTTTCTCTATTCCCGCAGTCTTCTCACGCTATGGCACCGTGGACTCCCAACACCGTATACAACTTAGGAGACATGGTTACCTATCAAGAGCAAGATTACAAATGTACATTGGCTCATACATCGCTTGTCGGATGGGAACCGCCCAACGTACCGACACTGTGGCAACCGCAAGGCCCCTCTGCTCCCGATACCATTCCACCTACGTCCCCCACAAATCTTAGTGAGGTAGGGATATCAAGTAGCTCGGTCAGCTTATCTTGGTCACCTTCTACGGATGACAGAGCTGTTCAGGAGTATCTCGTCTACAACGGAGATGCACTCGCTGGTACATCGAGTACAACATCCTATACCGTGAGTGGGCTTCTAGCAAATACGACATATTCATTCACGATCCAGGCGAAAGACGCCGCAGGCAATGTATCCCCACCGAGCGCCTCGATAACGATAACCACTTTATCTAAATCCCCAAATGAACCGGTGTCCAAACGAGTCTTGATCGGCTACTGGCATAATTTTGACAATGGTTCTACGGTACTCAAGTTAAGAGATGTCTCCGATAAATACGATGTAATCAATGTTGCGTTCGCAGAACCAGTTGGTGGCGATCATTCGACTATGGGATTCGTGCCGTTCAATGCATCCATTGAAGAATTTAAGTCGGATATCGCCTTGTTACAATCAAAGGGGAAGAAGGTCCTCATCTCGATTGGTGGAGCGAATGGTACAGTCGAGCTGACGACGGAAGCTGCCAAACAAAATTTTATTACCTCGATGACCTCGATCATTCAAACGTATGGTTTTAATGGTATGGATATTGATCTGGAAGGAAGTTCCTTGTCGCTAAATGCGGGGGACACTGATTTTAGAAATCCGACAACGCCAAAAATTATAAACTTAATCTCAGCGACTCAGACGATCACGAATACATTTGGCCCATCTTTCATTTTGACGATGGCGCCAGAAACGGCTTATGTCCAAGGGGGTTACGCTGCCTATGGTGGGCCGTGGGGAGCTTATCTACCTGTGATTCATGCCCTTCGTGATCGAATGAATTATATCCACGTCCAACACTATAATTCTGGAGCGCTAGAAGCATTAGATGGTCGTACGTATCAACAAGGAACGGCTGATTTCCAAGTAGCGATGGCAGAAATGCTATTGAAAGGATTCCCTATCGGACGTAATCCTAACAACATGTTTCCAGCCTTGAGGGAGAACCAGGTCGCAATCGGGCTGCCTTCTGCTCCAAGTGCTGCCGGGGGAGGCTATACGTCTCCTGCCGATATCCAGAAAGCCCTTCAATATTTAGTAAAGGGCACGTCTTTTGGAGGAACTTACAGACTCCAAAATCCAGCTGGTTATCCGCAGTTCCAAGGAGTGATGACTTGGTCTATCAACTGGGATGCTAAAAATAACTATTCGTTTGCCAATCATGTTCGCACTTCGCTGGTTTCATTGAGCAAGTAATGACGGAATCTTCAAGCAACAAGAGAGAAGCACCGGAAATTAGTCGACAGACGAAACCCTCCCTAGGTTCTTACCGGGGAGGGTTTTACTCTTGGTTACCCAACACCCTAAATAGAGGGGCAGTATTATTGCCTTACCAACAAAGGTAGTTGTTCAGTTTGGAAAAATTTGTCCGTTTGTAATATATCAAAAAATCAGTATAATGATACTTATTTGTCTTTGGGGAGTGGACTGTGATTAGAATAGCCATTCAACGAAGATAGAATCATACAGAAAGCGAGAAGCTATTGCAGGGTCGGGAGAAGTTTATCCTAGTGGGGGGCATCTATGAAAAGTATACTGGCGAAGCTAAGTCAAGTAAGTCTGGTAAAGCAAATCATTGTGGGTTTGATTATTGGTATTATCCTGGCTGTAACGATCCCCGAAGTAGCAAAACCCGTAGTAATTTTAGGTTCTTTATTTGTAGGCGCATTGAAAGCGATCGCACCTGTGTTGGTACTCTTTTTGGTTATGTCAGCCATTGCTCAGCATAAAAGTGGGCACCAAACGAATATGAAATTCATAATTATCCTATACCTTTTAGGAACTTTCTTAGCTGGATCAATCGCCGTTATTGCAAGCTTTATATTCCCTGTAGACTTAACTCTTGTAGAGGGAGCTAAGGATGTGACGCCTCCTAGCGGTGTTGTAGAGGTTCTCAAGACATTGTTGCTAAATGTGGTTGATAACCCGATTAATGCGATTGTTAAAGCGAACTATATCGGTATTTTAGCTTGGGCAGTACTTATTGGTTTGGCTTTACGAAATGCCGCTGATACGACAAAAACGATGATTACTAATTTTTCGGATGCGGTATCGAAATTGGTTGGTTGGGTAATTAAGCTTGCCCCATTAGGAATCATGGGACTAGTATTTGACTCTATTACAACAAGTGGACTTGATGCGTTAGTGGGCTATGCGAAATTACTTGCTGTTCTGATTGGTTGCATGCTCTTTGTGGCACTGATTGTCAATCCAATCCTTGTGTATGTAGCTATACGACAAAACCCTTACCCACTTGTTTTCAAGTGTATAAAGGAAAGTGGCATTACAGCATTCTTTACACGAAGCTCAGCTTCAAATATTCCTGTAAATATGAAATTATGCGAAAATCTAGGTTTGAATAAAGATAGTTATTCGGTCTCGATACCATTAGGGGCTACTATTAATATGGCTGGTGCAGCTGTCACGATTTCTGTTTTGACCCTTGCAGCGGTTCATACACTTGGTATTCAAGTGGATATTCCTACCGCTATCATCCTGAGCATAGTATCGGCTATATGTGCTTGCGGTGCATCAGGGGTGGCTGGTGGATCTTTATTACTGATTCCTCTAGCATGTAGCCTATTCGGTATTTCAAATGAAGTTGCGATGCAGGTAGTCGGAGTCGGCTTTATTATTGGAGTGTTACAAGACTCTTTTGAAACGTCACTTAACTCCTCTTCAGACGTTCTTTTCACAGCAGCAGCTGAGTTTAACGAGTGGAGAAAAGAAGGAAAGCAAATAAAAATCTCCAAAGCAGCATAGGCGAATAAACTGCACCCCAATTGTGAGGCTGGATTAACAATTGGGGTGCAGTTTTATTGTGGTCGTCGAGAATCTCACAGAATCGCAATCAACAGCTCTTTATCCATCTTTTCAAACAACTGTTTAACAGCCACGTTGATAGCCAATTGCCGGGATTTCCCGGTACTTTCCTCTGAACACACAAAAAAAACCTCCAGAGCTACTACTGTGTAGAGGCAGGAGGTTTCTCGCTAATAGCTTATGCTATCCAATCGATGGTAGATCCAGATACACGTTGGTTTTCCATTCGCTGTTTCAGGTAAGGGTTTTTCTTTTGCTTATCTAATTGCTTGTCGTTAGATGAACGCTCTGCCTGATTAGCTCTTGAGAATTCTCAAGCTTTTTGTCGATCTCGTCAGCCATCTTCAGCAGCTTGCCGTCCTAGCCTTCTGCCTTCCGCTTCAGCCCTCTGGACCTCGTAAAATCTCCGTCCTTTGACGCGGGTTCCCACGCCTTAGCCTCTAATTCCAAGGTAATCTGAGCGCGTTTAACACTGTGTAGATTCTTGAGATCATGGGTTGCGGTTAAAACGGCAGCCAATCCAGACTGCTGATTACCGACTTTTGGTTATTATTTGTATCGGATAGAAGTTTCAAATAGGTACTAACAGGGAAAATATACTTTGAAGAAATGTCCATGTGGAAAAGGTGGGCATAGGTATGAGTCTGACCTGATAGAAACGCGCCTTCTGACAACCGGTGAGGCGTTGTTTGCGTTGCAACTCGTTATTCTACTAGAGAGGAGTCATCACAGATGATAAAGAAAATGATTACCAGTTATAAAGCATCGATATCTAAGCAGATCCTGTTTTTTCTCGTCTTGCTTATCGTTGTTCCCTCTGTCGTTCTATGCCTGACCTTGACACAACTGGCGCGCAACCAGTTAGAGCATGAATTGTTGTCACAAATTGAGTCGGTTACGACGACGACTACACAAGTACTCAATAATTCGTACCGGGAGTATTCTGTTACGATAGAGAGCTTTGCGGATGTTCAAGTTCCACCGGGGCAAAATGCGGATACGTATATCTATGATCGCATCCACCATTTGGAGAAAGACATCGACAATGTTTTGGCTGCGTTCATGTACTACGACAATCGATACTACAACTCGGCGAAAAAGGAAGTTGATCCGACTACCCGTGAATGGTACAAGCAAGCGATGCAGCATAAAGGGCAGGTCATTGTGACGCCACCTTACATCGATGCGGTCAGTGGGAGCTTCGTGATTACGTTTGCCAAGACGCTCTCAGACGGCAGAGGAGTAGCGGGTATCGACGTTTCGATCGATCACTTGAACGAGCTGGTAAAGACGTACAAGATCGGTGAAATGGGATATGTCAGCTTGTTTGATCAGAACAACGTGACGATGTCGCATCCGCGATTCCCACAAGGCAAGCCGCTTGAAGACGAGCGCTTCCAAGTGATGCGTGATCAAGAGCAGGGTTCCTTTGAAATGGACGTTGACGAGCTTCGTGAATACTACCATTTCAACAAGCAAAATTCGCTCAGATTGAACGTCGTTTCCGTGATTGATTGGAGTGAAATTGATCAAGAAACCAAGCCACTGTTGCGGATTTCATTCATGTTCATCGTACTTTTGCTTGCCTTCATTGCCCTGTTCATTTGGATATCCATGAAACGCACGGTGCGACCAATCCGGCAATTGAAGCAACTGACTGACTCGATCGCGCAGGGGGATTTGACGGTCCGGTCTATTGAGAGTGGAAGAACGGATGAGATTGCGCAGCTGCAATCCAACTTCAATACGATGTCGCAATCGTTGTCTGATGTCCTACGTCAAATTACCAATCATTCCGAGCAAATCTCAGCTTCCTCCCAGCATCTGTCTGCGAATTCGGAGGAGAATGTGCAAACAATTGAACAAGTCGCTGCCTCCATGCAAGAAATAGCGTCCATGTCTTCAGATATGAATCGGAGTATAGATACTGTGAAGCAATCGGCTACGCAAGCGCAACAGGAGCTGGATGATGCCATCCGTATTCTGCGTGAGAGCACGGAAATGTCGCAGGTTATCACCGATCTGGCCAATACTGGAGAGGAGTCCCTTGGAGCGGCAAGACAACAGGTGAATATGATCGTGGAACATTCTACCCGTTCTAAGCAGGAGATGGAGGAATTAAAACAGGTTGCTGGAGAAATTAGCGGGGTGACCAACTTCATCCAGGATATCGCCTCTCAGACGAATTTGCTTGCGCTGAATGCAGCTGTTGAAGCAGCGCGTGCCGGGCAAGAAGGTCGCGGGTTTGCTGTCGTCGCTGATGAGGTACGCAAGCTGGCTGATCAGACAGGCTCTGCTGCTGAAAAGATCGACAGTTTGATCGGCGAGGTTCAGAATCGTGTCCTTCACATGGTTAGACGCACGGAGGAAGGCGTGGATTCTGCTACAGCAGGAAGTGATTTGACACAATCCGTTGAGCAGCGTTTTACGGAGATGTATGAGGCCATTAACCGCATTGATGCACACCTCGCGCAAGTAGCCCGCGTCAGCGAAGGGTTGATGCAATCAAATACATCGATGCTTGTAGCCTTTGGTGAATCGAGCGCCATGAGCCAAGCGACTGCACAAGAGGTCGACCAAGTCGCCGCAGCCAGTGAAGAACAAAATGCTTCGATGGAGGAAGTGGCTGCTTCGGCAACGCATCTTGCCAACATTGCGGAAGAGCTGCAATCATTGGTGCAGCGTTTTAAATTGGAGCGCTAACAGAAGTTGTGGGTATGGAGAGAAAGAAGACCAACAAATGTTGGTCTTTTTTTGTCCAAGTTAATTCGAATGGTTACTTAAGTAACGTAAGCGTAACCTCTATCGAATTATCCACAAATGATTGATTTGGACGAGATTTCAAGAATACGGTCAGTCCAATTAACGATACGATAAGCGCTTGGGCGGTAGCTTTCGCGTCTACACTCGAGTCGAGTTCACCCGATTGGATACCTCGCTCAATCGTTTCTTGAAAAATGACAGAGAGGTACATTTGGTGTTCCCTTGTCAAAATCTCAAATTTCTCATCATGAGGGGCTAGCTCGACCATGGTATTAATGCAAAAGCATCCTCGGCTGAGACCTTCCGTATATTCCTCGTCGGCCACCTCTTTAAAAAAATGGCGAAATGCCTCTTTTACGGATGGCGTGTTTTGAAGCTTCGTTCGTATCACGGAAGCTCGAGACATCGTGTATCTACGTAGTGCGGTTTCGAACAATTCTTTTTTGTCCCCAAAGGTCGAGTAAATACTGGGGCGCTGGATGCCCATTCGGGAAGTTAAATCGCTTAATGAGGTAGCTTCATACCCCTTCTCCCAAAAAAGCTGCATAGCTGCATCTAGTACTTTTTCTTCGTCAAATTCGCGTGTTCTTGCCATAAAGAGTTCCTCTCATTACTGATGTATTCGAATCTATGTAACGGCTAATAAACCTTTTTGTACTGAATGGTATTTTATATTCTATTGTTTTTCATCTGTTTTGTCAATTTCAGGTTAGTTTGATCGACCTTGAAAAGAATGGTGTTGACAGGAAAAGAAATGGTGGGATATATTTACTGGGCGTTATAACGTACCGATCGGTATGTTATTATGCGCTAAACGAAAATGAAAGGAGGTAAGGTGAAGTCAGATGGAGGAAGTTATTGAAAAGGTAACGGCCAATTCTCCCATGCCTCGCTATGTAACACTATTGTTTGCGGTTGCTTGCGGGATGTCAGTTGCGAATATCTACTTCGCGCAGCCACTACTTGATCATTTGTCGAGTGAGTTCAGAATTGACTATTCCATCATTGGAATTCTGATCACCCTTACTCAAATCTTTTATGCAGTAGGACTGTTGTTACTTGTGCCACTCGGCGATTTATTGAACCAGCGTCGCTTGATTATCGGCCAGATGTTTTTATCTGTGGTAGCGCTGGTTATCGTAGGGACAGCTTCCACCAGCACGGTACTATTCGCAGGTATAGCAGCGGTCGGATTGCTTGCCGTTGTGACGCAGACGATTGTTGCATTCGCGGCGACCATGGCTGCTCCTGCTGAGCGAGGGCGAGTGGTTGGCGTAGTTACAAGTGGAATCGTCATTGGCATTCTTCTAGCGCGAACCATTGCGGGAGTTTTAACAGATCTTGCGGGGTGGCGTTCCGTATATCTGGTCTCTGCTGCATTTCTATTGTTACTGGTTTGCGTGTTATTTCGGGTATTGCCAAATAGGGAACGGGAGGTAAAATCGCTATCCTATCTCCAGTTGCTTGGATCGGTACTGATGTTGTTCGCCCAAGAACGGCTCTTACGTATTCGCTCTGTTCTAGCGATGCTGATTTTTGCTGCGTTTAGCATCTTGTGGACGCCATTGGTATTGCCGCTTAGTGCACCGCCATTATCTTTGTCGCACACGGCGATTGGGGCGTTTGGTCTCGCAGGGGTTGCCGGAGCGTTAGCCGCAGCGAGGGCGGGGAAGCTTGCAGATAGAGGCTACGGACAGAGAACGACGGGCTTTGCTTTGAGCCTATTGCTACTATCGTGGCTGCTAATCAGCTATACAGAACAGTCGTTATTTGCCTTGGCGATCGGTATCGTTTTGCTTGATTTGGCGGTACAGGCGGTGCATGTTACGAATCAAAGCATGATCTTCACCTTGGGGGCAGAGGCGCGGAGTCGGCTCACGGCGGGGTATATGGTTTTCTATTCAATCGGCTCTTCTGCTGGCTCCATTGCCTCGACCTATACATATGCGCATTTTGGTTGGGAGGGAGTATGCTTGCTCGGAGCCTCCGTTAGTGGGTTGGCTCTGGTGTATTGGGCAGTGACCAGACGCGTTTCGGCTATCTCAGGGAAATAGAGCTACTGAAATACTTCAAAATGAAGATATATCAAATGAAACTATTCTGCTTCCAGAGCTGTTGACTGATACAAGTTTTGCAAAAGGAGAGATGGTCTGTGGAGATTGGTATTACTTCGTTTGTGGAAACGACGCCGGATGCTCAGACTGGTGAAGTGATGAGCCACGCACAGCGATTGCGTGAGGTTGTCGAGGAAATCGTCCTCGCTGATCGGGTTGGGCTTGATGTATTTGGCATAGGGGAACATCATCGCAAGGATTATGCTGCTTCTTCTCCAGCCATGGTGCTGGCTGCGGCTGCACCACTGACAAAAAGGATTCGGCTGACCAGTGCAGTGACAGTGCTTTCTTCGGCTGATCCAGTGCGTGTTTTTCAAGATTTTGCTACACTCGATGGCATTTCGAATGGACGGGCCGAGATTATGGCGGGACGCGGTTCCTTTATCGAGTCTTTTCCCCTGTTCGGCTATGACTTGAATGACTATGATGAGCTGTTTGAAGAACATTTGGAACTGCTTTTGAAAATACAGGCGTCCGAAAAAGTAACCTGGCGGGGCGGTCATCGGCCAGCTATTCAGAATTTAGGCGTGTATCCTCGGCCTGTTCAGAATCCTTTACCTATATGGATCGGTAGCGGAGGCAATCAGGAATCAGTTGTTCGAGCAGGTCTGCTGGGATTGCCGTTGATGCTGGCGATCATTGGTGGGAGTCCGCGGCAGTTTGCGCCACTTGTGCAGCTGTATAAGAAGGTGGCTATGCACGCTGGTCATGACGTATCGCGATTAACGGTTGGGTCCCATTCATTAGGATTTGTTGCAGAAGATACGGAACTGGCGGCAGATACATTCTTTCCTTCTACGCAAGCAGGAATGAATAAAATCGGAAGGGAGCGGGGCTGGGCGCATTATAACCGTGCTAGCTTCAATGCCGCGCGCAGCTTGGAAGGAGCGATGTATGTGGGTGATCCGGAGACGGTTGCCCAAAAGATCATCCACCTTCGCAAACATGTAGGTATGACGCGCTTTATGATGTATGTGCCGATATCCACGATGCCGCATGATCAGGTAATGAGAGCCATTGAGCTGCTAGGAACAGAGGTAGCGCCTCGGGTGCGAGAGGAAATAACCAAGTGGGAAGCAGAGACAGAGCAAGAATCAACATTCGCTTAATGGAGGGATTCACGTGGATTTTCATCGTCGAGTACTGCCGGAATTAAGGCAAACATTAGCACAATTCCCTGGTTTTCAACTGGAAGAAAATTTGGAGTCGAGCAGGGCCATGCTGAAAAATCCGCCTATTGTGAAGTCGGAGCATGTACGTACTACAAGTCGAATGATTCCAGGCGCAGCAGGAGAGATGCTGGCGAAAATATACGAGCCCGTCCAGCGAACAGGTAGTAAGCTTCCGGCTATGCTGTGGATTCACGGAGGTGGCTATGTGATGGGGCACCCCGATATGGATGACGCTCTATGCGAACGCTTTGTACAAGCAGCTAATTGTGTCGTCGTATCGGTTGATTATCGTCTGGCTCCCGAGCACCCTTATCCAGCTGCCATCCATGACTGTTACGCCGGTTTAACGTGGATGACAAACGAAGCTGAGTTACTCGGCATCGATTTGGATCGGGTTGCGATTGCTGGTGCAAGCGGGGGAGGAGGGCTGACCGCAGCACTTGCTTTAATGGCTCGCGACAAAGGGGGACCAGCCCTTATCTTCCAGATGCCGTTGTATCCAATGATCGATAACCGTAATCGTACAGCGTCGAGCTATGAAATCGAGGCGGAAAATGCAACCTGGAACCGGACGAATAATTTGGCTGCGTGGAGCATGTACCTGGGCGAAGGTGTCGACGACAGTCAGGTATCCGCATATGGGGTGCCGTCGAGAGCAGAAAGCTTGGCGGGGCTGCCGCCGACTTATACGTGCGTAGGACAGCTCGATCTATTCCGAGATGAGACGATCGAATATGTGACGCGTCTTGCACAAGCGGGCGTAGACGTAGAATTTCATCTGTATCCCGGATGCTATCACTGCTTTGAAGTGTTTGTCCCTGAAGCGGAAGTGAGCCAGAGAGCCTGCAAAAGCTATATAGATGCGATGGCAAGAGCGCTTAATCGAAATAATTGAGGTGGCAAAAAGCACAACAACCGAACGAGGGAGTTCTCGGCGATTGTTGTGCTTTTGTAAGCTCTTGTAACCGCAGTGGTACAAGAATTTTCGGTCATCTTCTCATTGAATTGTTCCCTGTTTTTCCTCCATCACACCATTGATTAATATGACGCCATGCGAAAGGGTAGTTCCGCCGCCGAATGCTCCGGCTACTGCTACTGTTTCAGCAATTTCTTTTTGGGAAACTCCGTCGTTGAGAGCTGTTTCCAAATGATAGACAATGCAGTGCTCATTTCCGGAGTAAAGGGAGATAGCCAGTGCCTGCAAATGCTTATGCTTGGATGACAATTCACCGGACGAAAAGCATTGACTGGTGAATTCGTTATATGCTCGCAAGGCCTCTGGCATCAGCTGTCCAAAAGCTTGCAGTCCTTCACGATATTGTTCAGCCAAATAGTGCTCCATGGTTCCATTTCCTCCTATTTTAAAATCGCTGATAGTATTTCTTTGTTGGGAAATTTTCATACAGCTTACCCTTCATGGAGGTAGGATCACATCTGTAATTAATTGATTTTTCATGTGTTTTTTCTCCTTCTTGAATGCAAATATATTTATTTATCAAGTATTTTCCTTGTGAATATAATTGTGGATATTATTAAAACATATTAAAATATATGAAGTGATCTACGAATATAGCGTAAGGCGGAGAGGTGAATAATCTTACTAACCAGTAGGAATGCTTGATAAGAAGTGAAGAGAGATGTAAGGGACAGTTTTTTAATCAATAAAACGAGAATGACTAGAAGCTATCCGAAAATACCGCCAACAGCAGAGAGGAAGAGGAAGCTTACGTGGAAAACAAAGAACTGAAGAGAGGCCTGGAAGCCCGTCATATTCAGATGATTGCTCTGGGCGGTACGATCGGTGTTGGGCTATTTATGGGGTCAGCCAGCACGATCAAGTGGACAGGCCCATCCGTCATGCTAGCTTATGCAATTGTAGGAATTTTTATTTTTTTCATCATGCGTGCAATGGGTGAAATGTTGTATATGGAACCGAGTACGGGGTCATTCGCGACCTTCGGGCATAAGTACATCCATCCGTTAGCAGGTTATATGACGGCGTGGAGTAACTGGTTCCAGTGGGTCATTGTCGGGATGGCAGAGATCATCGCCGTCGGGCAGTATATGCAGTATTGGTTCCCGGATTTACCGCCTTGGATTCCAGGCATTATTGCCATGGTGATTCTCGGTGCAGCAAACCTGGTCTCGGTAAAATCATTTGGTGAATTTGAGTTTTGGTTTGCCATGATCAAAATTGTAACGATCGTTTTGATGATTATTGCAGGGTTTGGATTAATTTTCTTTGGCTTTGGAAATGGTGGAAACGCAATCGGATTATCGAATCTGTGGGAAAATGGCGGATTCTTTACAGGCGGTTGGACAGGCTTTTTCTTTGCTCTTTCCTTGGTGATCGGGGCGTATCAAGGTGTCGAGCTAATCGGGATTACAGCAGGGGAAGCAAAAGACCCGAAAAAAACATTAAGAAATGCGATCCAAAGTATCATTTGGCGTATTTTGATTTTCTATATTGGTGCGATTTTTGTTATTGTAACCGTTTACCCTTGGGATCAATTGCATGCAATCGGCAGTCCGTTCGTTGCTACTTTTGCGAAGATCGGTATTACCGCTGCTGCAGGTATCATTAACTTTGTCGTGATCACTGCTGCTATGTCTGGCTGTAATAGTGGGATTTATAGTGCAGGGCGAATGCTGTATACCTTAGGTGTAAATGGCCAAGCGCCGAAAGTTTTTACGAAGCTTTCTTCGAATGGTGTGCCGTTGTTAGGTACGATTGGCGTTCTGATCGGTCTGGGTGCTGGCGTTATTTTAAGCTATATCGCCCCAGAAAATCTCTTCGTGTATGTGTACAGTGCGAGTGTGTTGCCGGGTATGGTTCCGTGGTTTGTCATTTTGATCAGCCAAATCAGATTCCGAAAAGCAAAGGGTACTGAAATGGACAGCCATCCATTCAAAATGCCTTTTGCCCCAGTGAGCAACTATTTGACCATTGCTTTTCTTATCATGGTACTCATTGGTATGTGGATCAATGATGACACACGCGTTTCCCTGATTGCCGGGATTGTCTTCTTGGCGATTGTGGTCATCAGCTTCTTTGCACTAGGAATTAGCAAGGCCGCACCACTAGACGAGCAATCAAACAAGTAATAATGAAAGGGGCCAACATGTGTTGGTCTCAGGTTGTTGAAAAACACACGTTTTGTTTCAAGAGAGAATTAGACTCGTGTGCCATTAATTCCGAAGGATGAAAAATTAAGATAGCTTTTCCGTTTAGTCCATCTTGGCTAAAGAGGAGAGCTATCTTTTTTATGTATTGTGTCCCTGCTATCATTAAATCCTTGCTCTAGGTACGTTGATAACCGCGTTAAGAACTATTGAACAAAAAAGGTTGCCGAAAACTATCTCGACAACCTGGTGATCCGAAAATTTGTTTTAAACCAAATGTGAAACCTTCTGCCTAACTAATCCAAACATTCTTATCGATATTGCTGCCAGTTGGTACAATATCTAATACTGCTTGTCCGATTGTATTGCCGTATTTGTCTACAGCACGAACATAAAAACTGAAGAGTTTTCCAACTCTTAACGCAGTTATGTTAGCGACAGTAGCGGTCATACTACCAGATTCATACGGATATCCATCTGTTACGTTTGTCAGAATATACTCGTATCTCACTGCATTTGAAACATTGTTCCAGCGTACTGTAAGATTCACATATTCTGCAACAGAAGCTTTTGATTCTTTACTAGGCGTTGAATAGTTAGTAGTTGAAGTAGTCGCGAGTGCTTGTTGTGGCTCCTGAGCAAAAGCAGGAACAGCTGAAGTCAATACTGCCAGTGTCGCTAAACCAGTTATAAACTTTTTCATTGCAAAACACTCCTTCTTATCTTTTATTTACCCACCTTCAGAAGCCTAATATGTTTGCTTGGGTATTTATAATATAGATTATATTTGATTAAATGTAAATATATGGAAATAGTATATGGTAATTTATTTTCTTACCGCAACTAATGAATATCAACGTACAGGAACAAGCTCTAATGACAGCGGCTTGCCCAAAAAACAAGAAGATCAAAATGGAAAAGATTACCGAGACTTTCTCGATAACCCGAAGACTAACATGTGTTGGTCCTTTTTTGTTCATCAAATCGCCTTTGTACGGCATACCTACTTCGTTTATCATTAGGATGACCGGACTGGTTAACCGCCTGTATCAGCCAATGTCCGAGCTCGTCAATGGGTAGACTAAAGCGGGATACTCATTCATGATCTAAGAAAAAGGAGCATAAGAATGAAACAACGCAACTATACACCGCTCATCGTTATTCTCACCATAGCGATTAACACGCTTGTCGCCATCTTGTACTTCATGCCGAAAAACAATGATTTCAGCCATCTCGACCTGTCGTTTCTGCCGTTTTTTAATGCGGTCATGAACAGTTTTACCTTTATATTTTTGATTGCCGCGCTTGTTTCCATCGTGAAGTTTAAAAACATGAAGATGCATCGAGGATATATTTTTGCAGCCTTCTCGACAACAGCTCTCTTCTTGGTTTCGTATGTGATCTACCACGGAATGGCACCTAGCACTTCCTACGGGGGAGAGGGAATTCTTCGTCCGATTTATTACTTCATCTTGATTACACATATTTTGTTGTCGGCGCTTATCGTTCCTTTTGCGCTGATTACGACGGCACGTGGACTCAACATGAAGGTGGAAAAACATAAAAAAATCGCCCGCTGGACGATGCCGATGTGGCTTTATGTCAGTGCGACGGGCGTCATTGTTTACCTCATGATTTCTCCGTACTATTAATAAAAAAAAGAGCATTAGCTGCTGAAGCTAACGCTCTTTTTTATGGAAGAAGCTTTTATATTTTCGTTTCACACATGCAATAAGAGTCACCTGATTTTGCGATCGATTTGATTTCATCCCAAGAATATGCCCCAGTTTCTACTAACTTCTTCCCTATATAGACAATTACCAATCCCATCGGCTTGGCTTGATTCCGAGATTTACGGCGAGTACAGAAGCAATCGGCTGCTTGATGGGGGCAAGTGAATTTGCGGTGCAGCTGGATTCCGGCCGGTAATTCAATTCCTGTGCCTTTTGGATATCGGCTTCGGCTAGATTGTTCGTTTTGTTTGCTTGCTCATAACAGGGCGGTGAAATATACGTCTTGTTTGTGTGCTCCAATATGATTCGTGTATCGGGTGAGGGATCTGCCTCAATAGGAATGGAAAGCACGCCTGCTACTACGACTACAGCACCCATGCTAATAAGAAGTCCTCGCTTCATTCTATTCCCTCCATCTATTTAGTAAAGGATTGTCCAAATGAGCCGATTTATTGTAACACCTTATTTCCAAGCCAGTAATGGCTCAATGTAGCTATTTACATAAAAAACCACCGTTTCCAATATGGGACGGTGGTTGGTTTATCTATGAAGAGATCCCTATGCCATTTTTGTCGACGCCTAGAGCTTGTTGTGCCATACTCTTGAATTCTTCCAGCCCTGATTTCAACGCAAAGGTGGCAAGAGTAACGGGATACGCAGCCGTCATCTCAACGATATGCTCATGCATACGCGGCCATACACGGTCTCCTGCTTTCTTATCCCGGCGCGGTTGAGGCAATACCCCATGGAACACCCTCTATCGTATTTGCAAAAATCGCAAGGAAATCTAAGCCGGATTCATTCACCTTCACGGTAGTTGGGTCCACAAGGATTCCGTTTTTGAAAATGGCTGAGCTTACATGGGGTCTTGTCGATTTTAACGAAGTCTCAGGAATGCGATGCCCATTGCAATGTCCATCATTGTACCCTCCTGTAATTGAAAACAAAGATAGTGTACCATGGAATCTAACGAATAGCGACGAGGAGACTAGCGATGATGAAATTGATTTCTTGGAATGTAAATGGACTTCGCGCATGCGTGAACAAAGGGTTTTACGAGTACTTCAAAGAAGCGAATGCTGATATATTTTGTTTGCAGGAAACGAAGCTACAAGAAGGTCAAATCGAGTTGGAGATCGGCGAGGAGTATCATCAATATTGGAACTACGCAGAGAAAAAGGGTTATTCCGGAACGGCTGTTTTTACAAAAATGGAACCACTATCTGTGCGCTATGGCTTGGAGGAAGATCATGAGCCTGAGGGACGCATCATTACGCTGGAGTTTCAGGATTTCTATCTGGTAACGGTATATACCCCGAATGCGAAGCGCGATCTATCAAGACTGGATTATCGGCTGGAATGGGAGGAGCGGTTTCGGAACTACTTATTGCAGCTAGATGCGAAGAAGCCCGTGGTGGTTTGTGGAGATCTGAATGTCGCCCATCAAGAGATTGATTTGAAAAATGCGAAGTCCAATCGCAATAATTCTGGCTTCACTCCAGAAGAACGTGAGAAGATGACGAGTTTGCTGGCAGCCGGGTTTGTGGATACCTATCGATATTTTTATCCGGATCAGACAGATGCATATACGTGGTGGTCTTTCATGCCGAAGGTAAGGGAACGGAATATCGGGTGGCGTATTGATTATTTTCTTGCGTCTGAGAGACTGGCTCCATCGTTGCTCGGGGCGGGAATTGACTCACAGGTGATGGGAAGCGATCATTGTCCGGTCGTGTTGGAGCTGGGGAACATCCTGAAATAGCAAAACTGGCAGCAGAAGTTCCAGTTCGTGAGCTACAGGACGTAACGTAATCAAAATCTGTTAAGATTACGCTGTAATTTCTCAAAAGAAACGGGGCCGAATAATGCGGTCCCGTTTCTCTTAGTAAGCAAGATTAAATATAAAAAATGTTATAAGTAGGCTTCGTTACGCCGTTCACGTACTGCTTCATGTCCACTAACTCGAGTTTGAGACGTGGCTTCAGACTTCCGAATAGCGGGACACCTTCACCGACCATCACCGGATTCACTTTCAGCACTAATTGATCAATCAGTTGATGTGTCAGTAACGCTCCTGCCAATTCACCGCCCCCACATAGCCACAGCTTGCCGTTTTCTTGCTGTTTGAGATTCTTGATAAATTCGATGGCATCGCCTTTGACCAGCTCGACTTCTGCATTGGACTCAAACTGCATGGAGCTTGAGAAAATATAATGCTTGATCCCCTTATAGCCTGGTTCGCCGGGCTTGGCACCGAATTTAAACCCAAACTCGTACGTTTTGGCGCCCATCAGGACAGCATCATATTCCTGAATTTCAGATAAAAAATCCGGTACATGTTCGCCCTCAAATAAAAAGAGAGTGCTGTCGATATTTCCGTCCATCATGGCTTGATCGGCAATGAAATTGTCTAGCGAAACGGCAACATGATACGTTAAGGTAGCCATTCAGAGATCCCTCCTTTTTCGTACTTCCATTTTATGTGAAGCAAGCTGGGATTTGAACACACCAGATTGACATAGTCGTAGATTATCGTTTATCTTAATAGTTAAGTTAACTTAATTATTGGTGGTGGTTAAATGAATGAAGAGCTCGTCGCTTTTATCCGGGAGCTAAACGAAATCGAGTATGCTTGCCAGGTGATGCTGACGCAAGAATACGCGGATGTGTTGGATGAGACGATTACGAGTAACCAGATTATTATGATTAACTTGTTGCATGATCGCGGTCGACTGCTCACTGGTGAACTGGCAAAGCATATGGACATCACGGCAAGTGCAGTCAGCCAAATGTTGAACAAGATGGAAAAGCGCCAGTTAGTCAAACGTTCGATTAACCCTGGGAATCGCCGGGAAATTTTTGTGGAGCTGGATACTGCCGGAGTGAACTATATCGAAACAAGCCGCAAGATTGAATTGTCGATCATAGAGCGCTTCTATTCCAAACTTCCTTACGAAGATTTGGTAGCGCTAAAGGAAATAATGTTGAAGTTCCGGAGAATTATTGAGGAAGAGCAGACGCCGAAGACAGTTGAATAATGACGAAACAAGGGTGAGCGGCTGGGGCATCAGGAGAGGGGCGGATGTCTTGGCTAACCCGTGCCCTATATTTAAGTTTAATTAAATATTAATTTGCATTAATTATCTGTGTGAAGGAGGCTGCATCGATATGCGGATTTTTGAAGTTGTGTTTGTCATTTTGGCTATAGGCTCATTGTGGTACTTAATTTGGTCTCGGAAAGCTCCAGGGCGGCTATTTCTATGGGGAATGCCTATTTTGCTGGTCGGAACAGGGTTGTTTCACCTAATTTTTGAAAATGCGCGTTGGCAAATGGGGCTAGCTTATTTGATTGCACTAATCGCCCTATGTATGTACGGAGCCAGGGCTTACCGGAACATGATAAGGGATAGAGAATGGAAGAAGTCTATTTTACTCAGTGTGCCGGCTTTTCTACTGAGCGCACTCGCCATTTGCCTGCCACTTATGTTACCTGTCTTTTCCTTTGAGAGACCAACTGGCGCTTATCGAGTAGGAACGGTTACCTACACATGGCCGGACAACTCTCGCATAGGGAGTGACGGGACGTCCAGAAAGATCAATGTGCAGATCTGGTATCCAGCTGATTCTTCATCTTCTGCTACTCCAGGTAAATACATTTCCAACCTGCCGGCGTTTGCCAAAGCAATCGAGGAACAGTACGGATTTTCTGGGAAAGTATTGAGCTACCTCGAACAGGTGGAGACGCATACTTACGCGGGAACTTCCTTCGCCCCAGACGTAAAACAAGCACCAATCATTTTCTTATCGCACGGGAATATGCTAGGTAGCCGCTTTACGAATACGTTTCAAGCGATTGAATTAGCCAGCCACGGTTATATTGTAGCGGCGGTCGAGCATCCTGGGACGGCGATGCTGTCTGTTTATCCAGATGGCAGCTATGCTCCTTTCATAGACACGAGCTCTCATCTCCCTATGGAATACAACGTACAGAATCATGCTTCTATTCCTGTTATCAAGGAGCAGACGCAGGATATCGAATTTGCCCTTCAGCAGCTTATGGATATGAGTGAAAGTGTAACGGAGAGTCCGTTTGCCCATCGAGCTGACTTTTCCAATGTGGGCATCATCGGTCACTCCTTTGGGGGTGCAACTGCGGTAGATGTTCTATACAAAAATCCTGCATTTAAAGCAGGTATTAATATGGATGGCTACTTGTACGGTGAGGATCGTGACAAACCATTAACGAAACCGCTGATGATTATGAACGGAGGCTTCAAATTACCAGAACTGGAGGATTCCCCGGAGATGAATCTAGCCGAAGAAGGGCGGCGAGAGCGAGTATTAGCTCAATCAGGTGTAGAGTTGGATATCTTGCAGGCGGGGCATCTCAGCTTTACAGATTTTCCTCTGTATTCACCACTGATGGAAGCAATTTGTCCTGAAGCGCGGCGCAATCACACCATTATTAACGAAGTATCGCTAGCCTTCCTGGACCGGAATCTTAAAGGTGATCCAAATGCTTCCTATTTAGATGTTGTGGAGCGCTTTCCAGATGTTACGATAAGGATGAAGTGATGTACCTTTCAATAAGGAAGGGGCACCATTATAGGTGTCCCTCTACTTCGTATTTTCAGTTCGTTCCCAACAGTTCTTTTAACGTGTTATTAATAAAAGCGGTATCGACTGGGTTAAGTCCAAACCCAGCCAAGTGTCCCCAGATTGATTCAATCGGCTTAAAGGTAGCGTTAGGGATGTGCTTCGTCTCATATTCACTGTCTTCTGGCGTGAAATACAAATCAGTCCGTACGGGCATCACAACCGTTCGTGCCTGGATGCTTCGTAACGCTGTCTCAAAGTCTCCCTTGTACTTATCATTTTGGCTAATGTCGGCATGCTGCCACGTCCACATCATCGCCAGCAAGTCATTTGCATCCGAAGGAACAAAGCTCTCCTCCCAAAATCCCGAGATAAATTCGGAAAGTGTCTCATAGCCCAAAGCTTTATAGCATTCCTCTCGGTAAAATGGCTGTGAAAACCCCCAACTCGCATAAACGCGGCCCAAGGTACGTAAGCCCACCTCGGGAGGCGCTGTATATTGCCCGTTATTCCAAGCTACATCGGCTTGCAATGCTGCTCGGATGCCTTCGATCAAGACGATGTTATGCGGCCATGTTTTTGCGGTTCCGGCAAAAGGAGCCAATCTTTCGACCATATCTGGGTAGAGTGCCGCCCAATGAAAAGCCTGGATGGCCCCCATCGACCAGCCAGTTGCCAGCGCAATTTTTTTGATGCCAAACCTCTCCGTAATGAGTCGATGCTGAACTGCGACATTATCGTAGATCGTAACGTGTGGAAAATGGGACTGATCATACGGGCTTGCCGTGTTGCTCGGGGAGGACGATAGCCCGTTGCCGAGCATGTTGGGAATGATGATAAAATATTGATTCGGGTTCAAAGCCTTATCTTCCCCGATAAGCCATTCGTTTTGGTAATGCTGGTCTCCAAACGATGTAGGAAATATAATGACGTTATCCTTGGCTGCGTTGAGCGTGCCGTACGTTTTGTAAGCAATAAATGCATGCGGTAGTGTCACTCCTGACTGCAAGCGAACATCTCCCAAGTGAAAAATGTCGTAATCCATTTCGCATTGCTCCTTTTCTAAGCATGATTTTTTTCAACTATAAACGTTCCCGTACAGGGGAAAGTCAAGGGGACGATAGAGTGGGGTTTTTCCATGTTTAAGATCAGTGAATTTTCCCGATTGAGCAGAGTGTCCCTAAAAACGCTTCGTTTTTATGACCAAATTGGCATTTTAAAGCCAGCGGATATCGACAAAGAGACTGGCTATCGGTTTTATGCAGCAGAGCAATTGGTTACGCTTAATCGAATCCTCATGTACAAGGACTTGGGATTTACGTTGCAACAAATTCAGCAATTGCTGCATGAAGAAATGTCCATAGACCAACTACAAGGCATATTCAGGCAAAAAGAAAGGGAGATGGAACGGCTACTTGAGGAGGAGCAAGCACGATTGAATCGAATCAAGGAGCGTCTGCTTTCGATCGAGCAAAAGGGGTACATAGAACAAGAGGTTGTCTTTAAACAAGTCGAAGCCCAAAAAGTTGTTTCATTTCGTTCAGAAGGTACCGTAGAGGAGATTCCGATGCTTTTTGATCAGCTGGCTCATTATGCAGGCAAGCAGCAGAGAGGGATGCTTTCCCCCATCGTTTTGTGGAAAGAGTCGGAGAGAGACGAGACGGCATTCGAATTAGAGATCGGCTATGTACTCAAACAGGACATTGCCTTGCCATCCGACAAGCTGGAAGTACGTATGCTGCCAGAGGAGCCGATGATGGCCACCCTGGTCCAACGCGTAGAGCCATTCGTTCCTTCTACGGCCTGTATTGACTTGGCAAAATGGATAGAGCGCAATCAATACCGGATCAAAAAAGATCAGCCAGGCAGAGAAAACTATCTGCAATCCCCACATGGGGGCGATACGTATATAGAAGTACAAATTCCCATAGAATCCCCATGAAGAAGGCCAGTACCTGTATAGACGAGGAGGTACTGGCCTTTTGCTTGTGTTCATTTGACGATGGTGGAAGGCAGGTAGTACAGTAGGGTTGATTGAAAATACAGAAAACTCAAAGGGAGAAAGAAGGGAATCCTGCTATGAACAGAAAAGCACGTAGGTTCATTGATCTGAGTGTGCCTCTTGATCGTCTGGCAAAAGAACCGTTCCCACCTGAGATTCAATACAATAGTCATGAAGAAGGGGCTGTCCAAGCCGCCCAGTATTTCGGATTGCAACCAACGGATTTTCCCGAACAGAAGGCTTGGGCGAGTGAAACAGTGACACTCACGACACATACGGGAACACATGTCGATGCACCATGGCATTACTGGCCTACTTCAGAGGGAGAGCCAGCGAAAACGATTGATCAGTTGCCGTTGGAGTGGTTCTACGGAGATGGTGTCCTGCTTGATTTTAGTGAAAAGCCGTCTGGCTATGAGATCACGGTGAATGATGTAAAACAGAAGCTCGCCCAAATCCAATACGAACTAAAACCGTTCGATATTGTCCTGATCAGGACGGACGCGGATAAAAGATACTATGAAGAACACTATTTTCAATCACATGCGGGAGTATCCGCCGAAGCGACACATTGGTTGATCGATCAAGGAATCAAGGTCATGGGAACCGATGGGTGGGGATGGGATATCCCGTTTTCCGTTCAAGCCGCTGATTATAAACAAAATCCGCGCGATGGCGTTTTATGGGCGGCCCACTATGTGGGAAAAGAGAAGGAGTATTGCCAAATTGAAAAGCTGGCGAATTTGGAGCAATTGCCGAGGCCCTACGGGTTTACCGTTTCTGTGTTCCCTGTAAAAGTGAAGGGAGCAAGTGCGGGATGGGCGCGTCCTGTTGCTATTTTTGAAGAAGAGGAGTAGTTGCATGGGCATGAACAAGCGAGTGAAAGTTTTGTTCCTCCTATTTTTCTTGTACCTTTGTTTCATCATGATCGCGAATGCTTCTCTGATCGGGTATCCTTCATTACCATTCGAATCCAAGTCCAAAAGAGAAGTGACGGAACTGTTGGGCGAAAACACGGGAACCATCGTCAAATTGACAACGGAGGAAAACGTCGATTGGTATGGGTATGGGCCGCAAGCAAATCAAGCTACAGCGGCGGAAGCGATGAAACGAGCGGTGACAGAAAAAGGCTGGACCTTTATCCAACAAGATGGAGCCGGATACTTTTTTGAACGGGGGAGCGAGAAGCTGATCATTACCTCACAAATGTGGACAGGCAACTATGTACTCTTTCGAATCCCCGCAGGTGTTCTATAGAGAGCGCAGGAGGCTGGCAAATGAGCCGGATTGATAAAAGAAATCGTTTAGACGAAAATCCCTTTCACTATCGAGTAGCAAAAGATCAGACGGTATTCATCGACTATCAAGGGAAGCTGGTAAAAACGTTAAAGGGGAAGGAAGCGGAAAGATTTCTAGATAAAATAAAGGCAGCGGAAGATGACAAAACGGTACAATTACACCTCGCGAAAATCACAGGGAATTTCAAGCGAGGAAATGAACGAAATGGAAAGACTCTTTAAATCTACGCTCGCATCGCTTTCCACAACAAATATTTCTCCCGTAAACAAACAGCGCAAGGTCGATACCCCGCAGCAATAGCAGTAGCTTCATCCGCAAAAAAAACGCGATGCCGGACATAACCGCCTCGCGTAATAGCTCTGATAGCAGAGGGGCAATCCAGTCGGCCGTATATTGTGCGTGGTCGATAGCCCCCCAATGTACCCGGAGTATCACTTTGATAAAAGGAACGATCAGCTCCGAGCAGGGTGTATGTTTTGGCAGAGTCAGCATCTGGAGGTGCTGGCTTTTTCGGTGTAGGCATATGGCTCCCCCTCTATTGGTCATGTGTTGTTTTCACTCCAAAAGGAGGAAGCCACGGTCAGCCTACATGTAGTGTTCTTACCTTACGAGAATTTCGGAACCGCGAAGTAGGCACTCAAGCGATGGTTGATCTGCTCTTCGGTAAGCTCAGGGAACAATCTCGCTTCCTTCACCATATCGTACAGGCGCTCCATCGGCTCGCGGCCATCGGCTTTCTTTGCCTTCGCGTCGTTTTTGAGCAGCTCCCAAATTCCAATCACATACTCGCGTCTGGTGACATCTTGTTTGCGGAAAAAGAAATCGAGGCGCTCCACATGGTCCATGAATTCGTCGCCGAAGCGCTTGTCCACTTCCCCGCGCAGGAGGGCGATTTCTGCTTCGTACATCGGACGCTCGTTGCCTTTTTCTTTGCTGATCCAAGGTGTCTCCAGTACAAGTGGCAGGTGGCGGATTTTCTCGTGGTTCACGATGTAATGCATCGCATCAAAGCCGATGAGTCCCGCACCGATTGGCGCATGGCGGTCTTTGCCTGCCCCGCGGAAGTTTTTGCTGTCATTCAAGTGAACAACGGCGAGACGGTCCAAGCCGATTGTCCGGTCAAACTGTTCCAAGACGCCATCGAAGTCGTTGACGATATCGTAGCCAGCATCGTGAATGTGGCAAGTATCCATGCAGACGGTCAGCCTGCTGTTGTCTTCTACTTTCTCGATGATGGCCGCGATTTCCTCAAAGCTGCGACCGATTTCCGTCCCTTTACCCGCCATCGTCTCCAACGCGATGTTCACTTCGGTGTCTTTGACGCCTGTCAGAACTTCATTCAAGCCTTCCGCGATCCGGGCGATGCCGTATTCTGCATCCTTGTCGGTGTATGCGCCAGGGTGTAGCACGATATTTTTGACGCCAATGTAGTCGGTCCGGCGAATCTCTTCTTGCAGAAAGCGGACAGCGAGCTCGTAGGTATCGTCCTTGTAAGAGCCCAAGTTAATAATGTACGGGGCATGTACGACAATTTCATCCACGCCCTGCTTCGCCATTACTTCTCTGCCTTCCGTAATGTACTGGTCCTCGATCGGCTTGCGGCGGGTGTTTTGCGGTGCACCCGTGTAGATCATAAAGGTACTCGAGCCGTAGGTGGCTGCTTCTTGGGCGGCATTCAGCAGTCCTTTACCGGAGAATGATACGTGCGAACCTATTTTTAGCATAGGATAGAACCTCCTTTGATTAATAAAGAAAACGCCATAAATAAAAAGTAGCGTACGACTCCCAATTCGTCCAAGCCTTGGATAGCTCTCGTATTTCTGCTTTTGTCGGCTTTTTTTCTTTGCCAAGTAAAAATTTGATCGCATTGTGCAGGCCGACATCATCAATGGGAAAAGCAGAAGGAATTCGCAGACAACGCATGAGCACATAGTTGGCCGTCCACGGTCCAATCCCGCGGATGCTGGTCAATCGTTTCTCCGCGGTCTGATAATCTCCTCCGTCCCATAATAGCTCTTTCGATAGTTTCCCTTCAACGATGAGTTGTGCGACGTCAATCAAATACTCGCATTTCTTGGTCGTCATGTGCAATCCATCCAGATCAGCGACGGATAATCCGGCGATTTTTTCCGCTGTGGGAAAAAGCCAATACGTCTGTCCTTCGAACTCTACCTGTCTTCCGAATGTCTCTACCAACCGGCGTTTCAGCGTGTACGCATAGGTCAGATTAATTTGTTGTCCAATGATTCCCCAACTGAGCGCTTCAAACAGGTCGGGAATACCCATGGTCCGCAGCCCGTAAAACTTCTCAACGGACTGCTGTAGAAGAGCATCTCCTGCGGCAAGCTCATAAAACGGAACCAGGTCTCGATCGAGATCGAACCAATCGCGGATATAGCGTGCTACCTCCGTCCGGACTTGTTCAGTGGGAAGCGAAGGGCTGAGAAAACGCACAGTCAATCCTTGCTCGTTATCTGCGTGAATTTCGACCACTTGTGAATCTTGTTCAATTGGGATGGCTTTGTAAAGGCGCCCGTTTTGAATGTGAAACATGCATTCGTTGGATGCTCTGGACAAGTATTGAAGATTTTGCGAAAAACTGAATTCCGCAGGTACGGACAAGATTATTTCTTCTCTATTATCGACCCAAGCCTCGTGTGATAGACTGCTTGTCATGCGAAAACCTCCTGTCTGACTTCCTCCTAGTTTTATAACAATAAAAGCGATCCTGTCATTTCGTTATCTTGCTATTTTAATCTTTTAGCAGTACGGATCACGCAGTGTGGGGGTATACTGTCGGTAAGAGCAAGCGATTCGAAAACGGCTATGGCAAAGGAGATGACATGTGTTGGAGGAACGGGTGACCGATGAGCGATGGCAGGCCATTATTCATAACGATGTGTCTTACGATGATCAATTTTTTTATGCGGTAAAAACGACGAAGATCTTTTGTAGACCGTCGTGCAAGTCGAAGCCGCCAAAGAGGGAGAACGTGCGGGTTTTCCAAAATGCAAACCAAGCTATGCGGGAAGAATTTCGGCCATGTAAACGCTGTAAGCCCACGGGAGAGAGGTTGCCTGATCGTGAGTGGGTGGCACAAATTACACAGTATATTGATTCTCATTATAACGAAAAGCTGACGTTGGAGCATTTGGCTGATGTGTGCCATGGCAGTCCGTTTCATTTGCAGCGAACATTTAAGCGACTCATGGATATGACGCCCGTGGAGTACATCCAGAAAAAGCGAATAGAAAGGGCACGAGAGCTGCTGGCTCATTCGAACAACCAGATCGCGGATGTTGCGCAATTGGTGGGAATGCCGAATACGCCGTATTTTATCACGGTGTTTAAAAAAATGACGGGTAAGACCCCGAGTGAATATCGCCAACAGTACGTCAAACAACAAACGACATAAGCTGCTTGTGAAATGTGATATCTTTAGAAGGAAGAAGCATCGGCATCCGAGAATAAAGACCACTTCCATGGGAGTTTTTGAAAAAAGGAGCCCTGCCAAAATGAGCGATACGAAAACCTTGAAGGAAGTATTTAAAAAGACCACTTATCAAATCGCCGGGCACAGTAAGAGAGACCTCCATCAATTGCAGCAGGTCCTGTCCAGCGTGGATGGGAATGTGGAGGGTGATATGTATGGAGCAGGCGAACTCATCGAGAATTTTCAGCGCAAGATGGCCGAATATTTGGGCAAAGAGTCTGCCGTATTCTTTCCCAGCGGTACGATGGCCCAACAAATCGCGTTACGCATCTGGTGCGATGAGAAGGGAATCAAAAAGGTCGCCTATCATCCGCTCTGCCACTTGGAGATCCACGAGGAGGATGGGCTCAAGGAGCTGCATCAGATCGAGGCGGTCTTGCTGGCGGATAAAGACAGCGTGATTGGACTGGACGATGTTCTCGGCATGGACGATGATATCGCGTGCCTGTTGCTGGAATTGCCACAGCGTGAGATTGGCGGACAGTTGCCCCCGTATGAGGATTTGGAGGCGATCTCCCGTTATTGTCGGGAAAAAGGAATTCGGCTTCATCTAGATGGTGCCCGACTTTTGGAAACCCTGCCGTATTACCAGAAGTCAGCCGATGAGGTATGCGCATTGTTCGATAGCGTGTACGTTTCCTTTTACAAAGGGATAGGCGGAATTGCCGGAGCGATCCTGGCTGGGGATGAAGATTTCACGAAGCAATCGAAGGTATGGAAAAGACGCCATGGCGGTGACTTGATTAGCTTGTACCCGTATATTGTCACGGCAGAATACCATTTTGAGCAGAGAAAACATAAATTCGGTCAATATTACGAACATGCAAAAGAGCTGGCGGGATTGTACAACCAATGCCAGGGGATATCCACGAGACCGATCTTGCCTGTGTCCAACATGTTTCATGTGCACGCAGATTTACCGAAAGAAGAGCTCGAGCGTATCATGGTTTCACTTAGTGAAGAGACAGGTATTGGCTTCACGCATTATGTAAGACAGGACGACGAATCTTCTAGCTCCTTTGAGGTAAGTATTGGCGATCGGTATGCGATGATCCCGAAGGAAGAGCTAGCATCGGCATTCGAAAAGCTGAATCGGAAAATAGGGGCGCAAGGGAAGTAACACTGACCATATTTGTCAGGGAAGAGGGTCTATGATAGAGCTATCGACGAACCAAAAAGGGGGGCTTTATCATGACGCACTATGCCAAAAACATGTATGACTTTCACGCGTGGGCGAATCAAACGTTAATGAATCGCTTGAAGGAACTTCCGGAAGATGTTTACGAGCAGGAGGTCCAAAGCGTTTTTCCGACCGTGGCAAAAGTGATGGAGCATATTTATATGGTGGATCAAACCTGGCTTCTCATATTGCAGGGGATGGATATGCAAATGGCCATGAATGAGACATGGCAGCAAGAGAAGAAAATTACGGGAAAAAGCTTGGAGGAAGTAGAGCAATTGTATGCCGAGCTAGTCGAGCAATTCAGAGCTTTTCTCAGCCAAGAAGAAGATTTGGAGCGGCGCATTGTCCTTGATAACCCGTACACGAGAATACGCGATACGAGCTTGGCAGAAATCATCATGCAAGTGGTCAATCACGGAACCTATCATCGTGGAAACATAACGGCGATGCTGCGCCAAATGGGGTATCCTTCTGTTATGACCGAGTATGCTCTTTACTGGTACGAAAACTGACAAATTCCTGGGGCTGGAAGAGATTTCATTCTTCTGGTCTTAGGTTGTTGACAAGGGAGAATTTTAGTCCTATAATTATCTTAAATTCAAGATATTAATTTTTGTAACATCGTCATCCTACTTCCCCAAGCAGGAACATTTTTTTACGATATTATCTTTAATTTAAGATATTAGAAAATGAATGAAATAGAAAAAATCGAGGAGGAAGTCCCATGAGTGAATTCACTACCCTTGTAAAAAATAGAAGATCCGCAAACAAGTTTCTACCGGACGTAACGATAACACCTGCTGAGATCGATGAAATCATGTCGCTGGTCAAATTCGCGCCATCTGCATTCAATTTGCAGCACGCCCACTATGTGGTTATTACTGATCCAGAAGTAAAAGAGCGTGTATATGAAGCGGCATATAGACAATATAAGGTAAAGACCGCTTCGGCAGTTGTGCTTGTATTCGGAGACAAGGAAGCGTACCAAAGCGTAGAGCGCATCAATGAAGGTCTTCTTCATTTAGGAATTATGGATCAACGCGAGTACGACCACAACAATTCTTCTGTCAGAGCGATGCACGAGTCAGGAGGAGAGCAGTTCAAGCGTGATGAAGCGATCCGCAATGCTAATTTGTCCGCAATGCTGTTCATGCTCGCTGCAAAGGATAAAGGCTGGGATACGTGCCCGATGATCGGATTCGACCCAGTGGCCGTCCAAGAGATCGCAAAGGTTCCGGACAGCTTTGTGCCAGCTTTGATGATCACGATTGGAAAAGAAGATACATCCAGCCAGCGTGTCAGAGGGTACCGCAAGCCAGTTGGAGAGTTCGTGAGCTACAACACATTCCAAGCAAGTAAATAATAAATTTGAGGAGGCTATTCAAAATGACACAGCAAACAGCAGGAATTCACCATATCACGGCATTTGTCACAAGCGCCCAAAATAACGTTGATTTTTATGCAGGGTTTCTCGGATTGCGCATGGTGAAAAAAACGATCAACTTCGATGCACCAGATGTATATCACCTGTACTTCGGGAATGAGGTCGGCAGTCCAGGTACTGCGATCACCTTTTTCCCGTGGGAAACTGGTCGCCGCGGACGCGTTGGCGGTGGGCAGGTTGGCTATACGACTTTCTTGATTCCGGTGGGGGCGTTTTCCTTCTGGGAGGATCGACTGAAAAAATTCGGAATCGAGTACAGCCGCGTAGAGCGTTTTAACGAAACGTATCTGCAATTTACGGACAGAGACGGCTTACAGCTGGAGATCGTGGAACGTGAAGGCGGCCCAGCGAGCAAATGGTCCTTTGGCGGAGTGCCGGCTGACAAGGCGATCAAAGGCTTCGGCGGAGCGATCTTGTACAGCATGGCTCCAGCCCACACCATGGATGTTCTCGAGAGACTGATGGGACTAACCAGAGTCGGCGAAGAAAACGGCCTTGTCCGTTTCCGGGCTCACGGTGATTTGGGCAATGTCATTGACGTGAATGCCGAGCCGATACCAAGAGGAGCAGGTGGTGCAGGTACGATCCACCATATCGCATGGCGTGCCATAGATGATCAGGATCACCAACTGTGGCAGCAGCGCGCGACTCAATCTGGTCTCCATCCGACGGATATTATCGACCGTCAATACTTCAACGCCATCTACTTCCGCGAGCCGGGCGAGATTTTGTTTGAGATTGCAACAGATCCTCCAGGCTTTGAAAGAGATGAGCCATTTGAGACATTGGGTGAAAAACTGATGCTCCCTGAGTGGTATGAGCCACGTCGTGCCCAGATTGAGCAAGGCTTGCCGCCGATTACAGTCAGAGTGTTGGAGGAAGATAAGTAATGAATTTGAAGCACGTTTTTCAAAAAGGAACCGATTCAGAAGCACCAACACTGTTGCTGCTTCACGGAACAGGCGGAGATGAGAACAACCTCTTGCCACTGGCCGATCGCATTTATCCAGGCGCTTCTGTTCTGAGTGTCCGTGGGAATGTTCTCGAAAACGGCATGCCACGATTCTTCCGACGCCTAGCAGAAGGAGTTTTTGACGAAGAGGATTTGGTCTTCCGCACGCAGGAGCTGCATGAGTTTTTGGATCAGGCGGCGGTTACGTATCAGTTCGAGCGAGACAATATCGTGGCAGTCGGCTATTCCAACGGGGCGAATATCGCAGGTAGTCTCCTGTTCCATTACCCGAATCCGCTAAAAGGGGCGATTCTTTACCACCCCATGGTTCCTCGCCATGGGATCGCTCTGCCTGATATGTCAGCCATTCCAGTGTTCATCGGAGCGGGCACGAATGATCCGATCTGTACGGCACAAGAGACAGAGGAGCTGAATCGACTACTGACAGAAGCAGGTGCTGACGTGACTGTGCATTGGGATTCGTATGGTCATCAGCTAACGGTGAAGGAAGTAGAGGCTTCGGCTGCGTGGTTTACAGAGAAGTTTCGCAAGTAATCGATGAGTAACAATAGCGGCGGACCTGAGTGTCTGCCGCTTTTTTTGTGTGCGCAAACAGTTGTTTTTCCGGGAAAAGCGTATGCTTCCCGCAGATTTAATCAGATGTGTAAGAGTCTGCAAGAGCAAGCAGTATTCATTCATCTCTTGTTCATATTGCTTCTTTACTATTGATCCACGTAGGTACAAGCCATTGACGATTTGCAGGAGGATCGACAAGTGAGTATTATTCAAAATAATGATGAAGCAAGAGAACTAGAGCGCGGAGTAGCAAGGGGGCCAGCTTAATGAAACTGACGATACTGATTGCAGATGATGATCCACATGTACGTGAGCTATTGCGGTTTTATTTAGCAAAAGAAGGATACCACGTCTTGACGTGTGTGGATGGTAATGAGGCTTCGCAGCTATTGGAACAGGAATCTGTCCAGCTCGCCATCGTGGATGTGATGATGCCAGGCAAAAACGGCTGGGAGCTGTGCCGGGAGATACGGGAATTTTACGACCTTCCTGTCATCATGCTAACGGCAAAAGGAGAGGTGCGGGATAAGGAAAAAGGTTTTTTGGCGGGGACGGATGATTATTTGACCAAGCCATTTGAGCCTACTGAATTGCTGTACCGCATCAAGGCCTTGCTGCGTCGCTATCAGATGGTCAGCAAACAAATCATCGTCATGAACGATACTGTCATCGATCGGATCAGCCATGTTGTGAAGGTAAAAGAAGAGTTGATTCATTTACCGTTAAAGGAATTTGAACTGCTTGCCCAGCTTGCCAGTTTTCCTGATCGGATCTTTACCCGAGATCAACTGTTGGAGCTCGTGTGGGGCGGCGATACCGAGAGCGATAGTCGTACGATCGATGTGCATATTAAGCGGCTGCGAGAGAAATTTACGGAGAAAACAAATGACTTTGTCATTTCTACAGTTCGCGGCTTAGGCTACAAGCTGGAGGTACGAGGCCAGTGAAATCTCTCTACGTCCGGGTCGTTCTTACCTTCGTCGCAATTGTACTGATCAGCGGCACACTTGGATTTTTGTTGGCAAATGAGTATTATCAACGCAATCTGCGCGCTTATAATGAACAAAAAATCATGAGCATCGGACAGCAAATGATTGATTTGTATGAGCATAAATCGTCGCTCGACCTGCCCGCCTTTATGACTCATGTCGCCAATTTGAATTTTCAGCTGTATCTCGTGGATGAGAATGGTGCTGCAAGCCAGTTCGGAGCACCTTTTCGCGATCAGCAGATAGAGCCTGCCATTATTCAAAAAGTGTTGGCGGGTGAGACCTACAGAGGGATTACAGAAGAACAGCACGGCTTGTTTGTGACCGGATTTTTTGAAAACACGTTAACAAACAGCATTGGCTTGCCACTTACAGCAGAAGGGAAAAAATACGCCCTGTTTGTACGGCCAAATATTGAGCAGCAGTTTGGTGAGGTGCACATTATGTTTGCCTTGCTGCTGGCAGCGATGTTTGTGCTTAGCTTAATCCTGATTTTGACATTTACCCGTTATTTGGTGAAGCCAATCGAGAAACTGAGCCATGCGACTAAAAAGCTGGCAGAAGGGCAGTACGATATCCACTTGGACATCTCTCGCCGGGATGAAATTGGCGATTTGGCCATGCATTTTGCCAGGATGACAGAGTCACTCAAACAACTCGACGAGATGCGCCAAGAGTTTGTCTCCAATGTCTCTCATGAAATCCAGTCTCCATTGACATCGATCCAAGGCTTTTCTCAAGCCATCCGCAGTGGTGGTGTGACAAGCGATCAGCGGGAGTTGTACTTGACTATCATCGAAGAGGAGAGCAGGCGGCTGTCTTCCCTGAGCAAGCAGTTGTTGACGCTCGCTTCCCTGGACAAAGAGACAGGTCTGTACGAACCGACACGTTTTCGTCTGGATGAGCAGATCAGGCAAGTCCTCTTAGTTTTGGAGCATCAGTGGCAACAAAAAAAGCTCGCGATGGAGCTGACTTTACCGGAGACCTTCATCGTGGGTGACAAGCAGCTGCTCAATCAAGTATGGATGAACCTACTTGCGAACAGTATCAAATTCACACCAATAGCAGGCTCTATTTCCATTGCGATACAAAAGGATACGCGAATCGTCGTGACCATTCGGGATACAGGGATCGGCATGTCAGAAGAAGAGCAGGAGCATGTCTTTGACCGTTTTTACAAAGGAGACAAGTCACGCAATCGAGAAGCAACGGGAAGCGGTCTCGGTCTTTCTATCGTGCAAAAAATTGTGCAGGTCGCAAAAGGCAGCATACATCTTCAAAGCCGTATAGGCGAAGGGACAACGGTTACAGTCAGCCTACCGACGGGTGAGCATCCTACTGCGTAAAAGACAAACGAATCATAACGAAGCGAAGCAAGGGAGTGATTTCCATGAATATCGGCATGCGTGTCCTCGCCGCAGTCATATCCCCTTTCTTTACCGGTCTGTATGCTGCGTTGATCATCTACATGTATCGTGATCCAAGCGCGCCGTACGGGTTTGGAAAAGAGTATTTGCTGGGTGTGCTCCTAAGTATGGCAATGAACCTGATTGTCTTCGTATGGCTGTCGGTATTCGTGGACTGGCTAGTGAGTAGGTCACACTTGAACGGGTGGAAAAAATACGCTGTGCGTTTCGGGGGATATGCGGTCATCGGCTATGTGCCTGTGTTTTTTCCATGGCTAATAAGTGTTGATCCGCAGGCGGCCTTGTTTTATCCGCAGGCAACGATTTTTGTGTTTGCTGCGATAGGTTACTTTCTTATATTTGTGGGAATAGAGGCGGTCAGGCAGCGGTTTACCCGGAAAACGAGTGTAAACCGCCATAGTTAATCAAATGTTTAGAATGCCTGAGTAACAAAAAAGCCCGAGCAATCAGGTAGCTCGGACAATGGTTTTCTGTTCTTTAGCGTGTTCAATCCCCGCAGATATGAGATGGCGTACATGGTCATCATCCAACGAGTAAAAAACGAGCTTTCCTTCTTTGCGGTACTTGGCCAGTCCCATGTTGCGAAGAAGCCGCAGATGGTGGGAGGTGTTAGCGATCGAGCTTCCGATGATAGCAGCCACATCACAGACACAGAGCTCGTCTTCCATCGAGAGGATGTGAATGATTTTGGCGCGGGTGTCATCGGCCAACGCCTTGAAGATTTTTGCTACCCCTTCTGATTCTGTGGCGAACGGCTTTAACCGATTTACTTTTTCCTCATCAAAACATTGGATTTCACAGATGTCATCCACTGTAACTATCACCTCATGCTCTACAATGTCCTACTATTATAGACATTCGCAGAGAAAGTGAAAAGGAAAAACGACATTTTCATGGCAGTGTAGTGTCCCCCTCTGTTTTCGTGTAAGATGAACATGATCCAAGAAATGGGGAGAGAATACCATGAGTGCGCAACCAAAGTGCCCGAAGTGCCGGTCTGCAAAAATTGATTTCACGGAATCGATTAATAAGCCATTATACATAACCATTTATGTAGCGGTTTTGGCAGTGCTTGCTTTGATCGGCATTTCGGTGAAAGGGACTCCTGTCATCTTTTTGTTCCTCGGACTATCAGGGGCCTTTATCCTGTTTGCCGTTCGTCTAGCCTTAGAAAAGCGTAAAGTAATCAAGTGCAAATGTCTGGACTGTGGGGAGCGTTGGCAGACCACCCCAACACCTGTAGAAACTCGTCCTAAGTAACAAGACTCCTAGTAATAGGGGTTTTTTTCTTATTCTCAATCTGTAAAAAATGGGCGAAATATTCCAATCAATTCTTGAACGAACCAGAAGGATGCGATAATATAATAATTAAATATTTGTTTGAATGTTTGTGGATTGATTTCATTTGAAGCTGGGCAAAATAGATGCTTGGAAAAAGGTGAAAACAGATGGCAGAAGAACGAAAAAAAGAAGAGTGTTGCAGTGGGCATCAATGCGGAAGTGAGCATACGCATGCGGGTAAAATTCTCACGGTTCTCGAGCCTGCGGCTGCGGAACCAGAAAGCGCAGGCATTCTTTCTTCACAGGCTGTTGTCTATCGCGTTACAGGTATGGATTGCAGTTCGTGTGCCAAATCGCTGGAAAAGCATATGCAGACGTTGCCTGCCGTAAAAGAGGTAAACGTGAACTTTTCCACGGGTAAAATGCAGCTCGTCGCGGATGGACTGGGAGAAGATGCGGTGGTCAAGGAAGTCGCCAAGGCTGGCTACAGTGCCATGCTGCTTACGAGAGGCACTGCTAAAGCAGTACCGAAAACGGATCAAGCAGGGACGGCACTGACGACGATTTCCGGTGTGCTGTTGGCTCTTGGTTTTCTAGGTTCCTTATTGCCTAGCATATCTCCACTGGTCGTTACTGTGCTCTATGCGTTGTCAATCATGAGTGGCGGCTACCGACCTGCGCGAAGTGCTTTTTACTCGATCAAAAGCGGCTCCCTGGATATGAACGTATTGATGTCTGTTGCGGCTGTTGGAGCAGCATTAATCGGGGAGTGGCTGGAGGGAGCGACAGTCGTCTGGCTCTTTTCCATCGGAACCTTGTTACAGACCAAGTCGATTGAAAAAACGAGGGACTCCATACGCAATCTAATGGATTTGGCTCCGCCTGAAGCATGGGTCAAAGAAGGGGAGTCTCTTAGCCGCAAGCCAGTTGAGGACATCGCTGTCGGTCAAGTCATCGTAGTGAAGCCGGGAGAGAAAATCCCGCTGGATGGTGTGATCGTACACGGGACATCGAGCGTCAATCAGGCCCCGATTACAGGTGAATCAATTCCTGTAGATAAGCTGGTCGGTGACAGTGTTTTTGCAGGGAGTGTCAACGAAAGCGGCGCGGTGGAGATCAAGGTGACAAAGCTGGTGGAGGATACGGCGATTGCCAGAATCATCCACCTCGTGGAGGAAGCGCAGGAGAAAAAAGCGCCTACGCAGGCATTCGTCGACAAATTCGCTACGATCTACACACCAATCGTGCTCGTGCTGGCTTTGCTCGTGATCGTATTCCCGCCATTACTCGGACTCGGTACCTGGGGAGAATGGTTTTACAGAGCGCTTGAGCTACTGGTTGTTGCTTGCCCGTGCGCACTGGTCATTTCCACGCCAGTTGCGATTGTGTCCGCGATTGGAAATGCAGCGAGAAACGGCGTCCTGATCAAAGGTGGTACGTTTTTGGAAAAAGCAGGAGCGATTACCGCGATTGCTTTCGATAAAACGGGTACATTGACGGAAGGAAAACCACAGGTTGCAGCGGTGATCGAGATGGAGGGAAGCGAGGACGAAGTAGTGTCGATCGCCAGAACGATTGAAGAGCGTTCTTCCCATCCGATTGCACAAGCGATTCTCACCTATGCGAAACAAAAGCAGATTGCTTCCCAGAGTGGGCAAGATTTCAAGGCGATCGTCGGAAAAGGGGCGAGCGCTGTCATCGGAACCGAAACATTTTATGCAGGGAAGCCCGCCCTGTTTCAAGAGCTGGGAGTCGATCTGTCTGCATGGCAAATGAAAATAGAGTCGTTGCAGAGTGAAGGAAATACACTGGTAGTTATCGGTACCGCAACGAAATTGATCGGGATGATTGCGGTTGCCGACACCATTCGTGAGATTACGGTTAGTGCTATTGGCAAGCTCAAGGCCGCAGGTATCGAAGACATCGTAATGCTGACTGGTGACAATGAGGGGACGGCGAAAAAAGTAGCGAGTCAGACTGGTGTGAACCGTTATTTTGCAGAGCTGCTGCCACAAGATAAGGTAGAAGCGGTCAAACGCCTACAGCAAGAAGGCAAGGTCGTCGCCATGGTGGGGGACGGGATCAATGATGCGCCTGCTCTCGCATCAGCTGATTTGGGGATTGCCATGGGTGGAGCTGGCACCGATACGGCAATGGAAACCGCGGATATCGTACTGATGGCTGACAACCTCGAAAAGCTGCCGCACACGATGAAGGTCAGCAGAAAAGCACTCTCGATTATCAAGCAAAACATTTGGTTCTCGATCATCGTGAAGCTGGTTGCACTCGTGCTGATATTCCCAGGCTATCTAACCTTGTGGCTGGCGGTGCTCAGTGACACGGGAGCCGCCTTGCTAGTCATCTTAAACAGCATGAGACTCTTGCGCATGAAGGACTAAATAAAAAAGGGAGATGAGCTGTCAAAGCTCTCTCCCTTTTTTCTGTATAAGGTTTACACCAAAACGCCGCCGCCGTATCTTTCGAATTCTTTCTGGGTGCAAGCGACAAAGTGACCGCGCTCAACTTCACGCAAGACGCGTTCTTCCCCTTGATCTCGCAAATATTCCTGATCATCGAAAACGATGCGCTTACGGTTGCGCTCATAATCAGGGTCTGGCAATGGAATTGCCGAGAGCAACGATTTGGTGTACGGATGAATCGGATTCTCGTACAGGCGATTACTTTCTGCCAGCTCCACAATACGTCCGCGGTACATCACACCAATGCGGTCACTGATGTATTTAACCATGGACAGGTCATGGGCGATGAACAGATAGGTCAGGCCTTTTTCTTTTTGCAGGCGCTTGAGCAGGTTAATGACCTGCGCCTGAATGGATACGTCGAGGGCAGAGATCGGTTCATCGGCAATGATGAATTCCGGATCAACAGCCAATGCCCGTGCAATCCCGATCCGTTGGCGCTGTCCGCCGCTGAACTCATGCGGGTAACGGTTTGCGTGCTCGCGGTTGAGGCCAACGGTTTCCAACAGCTCGTGTACCTTGGCGATGCGTGCTTCCTTGTTCGCCAGACGATGAATGTCCAGACCTTCCGCAATAATGTCAGATACGGTCAGACGTGGATTCAACGACGAGTACGGGTCTTGGAAGATCATCTGGATTTTGCGGTTGAGCCATTTCTTTTCTTCGAGTGTTTTCTTTCCGTGTACACTTTGTCCATTGAACAAGACCTCTCCGCCAGTTGCATCGTACAGGCGAAGGATGGTTCGTCCGGTGGTGGATTTACCGCAACCGGATTCACCCACAAGGCCGAAGATTTCCCCTTTGTAGATGTCAAAGGTGATACCATCTACAGCTTTCAGCGTATGACCATTTCCGAGGTCAAAATGCTGTTTCAAATCTTTGACTTCAACCAGCTTCTCACGGTTCTCGTAGTTGAACGTTTTTTTGGTGCTTATTGGAGCCTCAGTCGCCTCATTAGAATTGACTTTTCGTCTCACAGCTGAAGCAGGCGGCTTGATGTCAGGTGCCATTTCATGCAAAAGCCATGTTGCTGCATAGTGCGTATCGGAGATTTTGAACATCGGTGGTTCATATTCCAGATCGACCTTCAACGCAAATGGGTTACGAGCCGCGAAAGCATCACCTACAGGTGGCTTGAACATGTCCGGCGGCGATCCAGGAATGGACATCAGCTCGTCATCGCTGGAATCGAGGCTAGGCATGGAGCCTAATAGACCCCATGTATACGGGTGCTTAGGATCGTAGAATATTTCATCGACTTTACCGATTTCCACAATTTTACCTGCATACATAACCGCTACACGGTCTGCCATGTTAGCAACTACACCAAGGTCATGCGTAATAAAGATGATCGAGGTACCCATCTTCTTTTGCAATTCCTTTAGCAGTTCCAAAATCTGTGCTTGAATCGATACGTCCAGAGCCGTTGTCGGCTCATCGGCGATGATAATTTTTGGATTGCAGGCCAGTGCGATGGCAATCACAATCCGTTGGCGCATCCCACCAGAAAACTGGTGCGGGTATTGATCGACACGTTCTTTGGCAAATGGTATCCCTACCATTTCCAACAGTTCAATAGCACGGCTATGCGCTTCTGCACGGTTCAGCTTTTGGTGTTTGATGAAGCTCTCCATGATTTGGTTCCCGATAGTCATCGTCGGATTCAAGGAAGTCATCGGGTCTTGGAAGATCATCGAGATATCGCGACCGCGAACATCCTGCATTTCTTTTTCGGAAAGCGTAACCAAATCTCTTCCTTCAAAAAGAACTTGTCCTTTTGGAATGCGTCCAGGAGGAGAAGGAATGAGGCGCATAAGTGCTTGTGAGGTTACGGATTTACCGGAACCAGATTCACCAACAATCGCGAGCGTTTCTCCTTTTGCCAGATCGAAGGAGACGCCCCGTACTGCTTTGACTTCACCTGCATACGTATCGAATGACACATGCAGATCTTTTACTTCTAAAACTTTTCCCATACAATCCTCCCTTTCGAGCATGCTTTGTCGTGAATAACCCTCCATGTATATCCAACGCTCTCTCTAATAGAGGTAGTTCAAAAAGTCGACTTTTTGAATACGCACTAGTATAAATTTTTACGAAAATGAAAATCATTATCACTATTATACTATATTCATTAACCGTTGTTAAAAAATTTTTTTCTGCGTTGCATACTCATGCAGAATCTTCTTCCATTTTGCCAAAAGCCCAGAATAGCGGTTGATTTAGCGTTACCAAATGATAGCCCAGTCATACTATGCATCAAAGCAGCAGAATACTGGCTTATAGGGAGGGTAACGCTTGTGAACAAGCTCAATGGGCCCAAGGAAATCGCACTCACTTTTGACGATGGACCAGATCAGTTGTGGACGCCTCGTGTGTTAGACATATTCGCCCACTATCAAGTAAAGGCTACTTTCTTCTGTGTGGGACAAATGGTGAAGTACAATCCGAAAATACTGGAGCGGATCGTAAAGGAAGGTCACGTGGTAGGAAACCATAGCTGGGATCACCCTGACTTTACGAAAATCCCTCTCTTGGCTGTTCATGAGCAGGTAGAACGTACCTCAGATCAGATCGAAAAGGTAGTAGGTGTGAGACCTCGGATGGTTCGGCCGCCATATGGAGCGGTGAATGAGGAGGTCATCCAACTGTTTGCGGCGAGTGACTACGAAATGATTTTGTGGGATATAGACAGTTGGGATTGGAAAGGACTCACCGGTCCACAGGTCGCGAGTAACATCCTGGGACATGTCACCCCAGGCGCAGTCGTGCTTCAACATTCCGCTGGCGGTACGAAAGACACGCTGAAGGGGAGTGTGGACGCATTGCCCTATGTCATTGAGGTGTTACGCGAACAGAAATATACCTTTTCAACCGTTTCCGACATGTTTCAACTGGCAGCGTATCGAGAAAAGCCCTGTCCTGTCGAGAAAAGGAGAAGGGGCAGATAGAGGAAATGGATTGAAATCTGTGGTAATTAGTAGAAGCAGAAGATTTCTTTTTAGGGGAGCGAATCAGTCCATGTCCAAAGCCGATAATATGCTCTCCATTTTGTGGCTGTTGAAGACCGGTAAGCGAATGACAGCTAAGCAATTGGCAGAGATTCTCGAGATCAATATTCGCACCGTTTATCGCTATATCGACTCACTGTGTGCGAGCGGTGTCCCCATCATTTCTGATGCCGGACACAATGGTGGCTACAGTTTACTTCAGCAATTCAATGAAGCTCCGTTGTTTTTCGACCTCAACGAGCAAAAAGCCCTGATTCATGCAGCGGCTTTTGCTCAAGAGGCCGGTTATCCCTTCGGAGCAGATTTGCACCGAGCCATTTCCAAGCTAAAACGTTACACAAATGAAGAGCAACGTGACGCCATTGACCGACATAGTATCGGCTTCGAGGTGATTCAGCCTCCTGTTGATCCTTCTCTCGAATCTACCTTACAGGAACTGGAGCTGTCTGTTGCCAATGGGTACACCCTTTCGATGGAGTATCAGAAAGCCTACCAAACAACGAAACAGAAGCGTCAAATCGATCCATACGGGCTCGTTTATTGGAAGGGCAACTGGTATATCGTTGCCTATTGTCATCTCCGTAGCACCATTCGCAGCTTTCGTGCAGATCGTGTTTATGAGATCCAACGTACAGATGCCAGCTTTCAACGCCCTCCTGAATTTTCTGCGCGCCATTTTTTTCTCTCGAATTTACTACCGGAAGCAGACAAGCAGGGCGACACTATTTTGATCAAGGTCAAAGGAAGGCCACAGTCTCTCGCTGATTTGTGCAGGCATTGGTATCTCGGACATACTGTGATCGAGCGTAGCGAGGCACAGGTGATCTTTCAAGTAGATGAGCAAATGGTCCATTCGATCCTGCCACATTATCTTTTGCCATACGGAAAATCCATTCAGGTTGAAGAGCCAGCCTTTGTAAAAGAGCGTTTGGCTGCCATCGCTGCCGATTTATTTCATTTTTATCAATCGACTTGAATCCACTGACCATTTTTGTCAGTAGAGTTGATTTATATTGAAAGCAAAGAAGAGATGGAAAAAGTAAATGGAGGCAGATGGATTATGAAGCATGAAGCATTGCGCTTGTACGAATATCATGTATGGGCAAACGAAAAGGTATTCGAGCGGTTGCAGGAGGTACCAGAGGGAGTTAGTGAGCAGGAGGTTCCGAGTGTGCTTCCGACCATCACCCAGACGTTGGCCCACATTCTCAAGACCGATTATGTTTGGTTGTTGGCCATGAAGGGGGAGAGCTACGAAGAGGTAGGACTAAAAGTAGGGGTTCTCTTGCAAGAATTAAAAGGGAAGAACGTACACGAGCTGCGAAAACGGTTTGCCGAATCAGCCCAGCAGTTCAGAGACTTCTTCGGGCAAATCTCGATGGAAGACACCTCGCCTTATACGCATCCTGTATTGGGCACGGTTCATGCTCGTTATGCCGACATCGTCCAGCACGTCGCCAACCACGGAACCTATCACCGAGGCAATATCTCCGCCATGCTCAGACAAATGGGTCACGCGGGAGCTTCCTCCGATTACATTTTCTATTTGTTCGAGACTTCCGCGGTAGAACAAGAACAATAGGTTTTTTCTTTCATGCAAAAAGCGAAACACGTCTTTAGGCGTCCACCTCTGAGATACTTCCAGATTGGACCAATTTGGACGCGGTTTCGCTTTTTGCATTTCCAGAGGTCTGCACAGCGCTTTGATGATTGTTTGCTCGTCGATTACATATTCCTGATAGGAAGCAAGCGTCACTTTTGATATACTTTCTCTATTGATGATATTGAGAATGATTATCAATATTTACATAGAGGATCGGGCAGAGGTGAGAACATGAACGAAACACAAGCCTTGGTTCAACAATTCACAGAGAAGACCATGGCAGAAGCCATTTTTAAGCTGCGTGACATTACATGGCTCAAAGCACAAGGACATGACCGACTACGCCAACAATTCACTCATACGTATATTTTGCTGGTAGTAACCGGGGGACGAGGGCGCCTGCGACTGGAAAACGAGGAGTACCAATTGCGGCAGGACGCGATTTACGTATGTCCTCCTATGCTTACGTTTGGCATCGTCCCTGATTCGACTGATCATTTGGAGATGTACATGCTTCGCTTTGATGTTTTTATGGAAACGAGAGACAGACATTGGCGCTTCCAAGCCCTTCGGGAAAAGGACCTATTTCCTTTTCGCGGGGAGATCTCTGTCCAATCGGCAGGGCAGCTGCCTATCTATTGTGATTTGATCCAGAATCTATGGAAGCAGGAGACGGCACTCGAGCGTTTTCGAAGCCAACATACGTTTCAAGAGCTATGGTACCACATCGTCAAGCATGCTCACTTCTCGGCCACAGATTCTGGAATGGCGCTTGAGCGGGCACGTGCACATATGGAAGAGCATTACGCGGAAAATGTGACGATTGAACAGCTGGCTCGCATCGCAGAGGTAAGTCCAAAATATTTCGTCGATCTGTTCAAAAAAACGTACGGCACCTCAGCTATGGACTATTTGGCGGAGATTCGCATCAGCCGGGCGAAGCAGATGATGGTGCAGTCGCATGCCAAGCTGCGCGATATCGCTCATCAAGTGGGCTACAACGACGAATTTTACTTTAGTCGAAAATTCAAGAAGGCTGTTGGTGTTTCACCGACTCTCTATATGAAAAGCCGCCAACGAAAAATTGCGGCGTACGGCTCAACCATCATCGGGCATTTGCTGGCTTTAAAAATGATTCCTTACGCGGCGCCTCTACACCCGAAATGGACGGCTTACTATCATCACAGCTATCGACACGATATCCCGGTACATCTGAGCGCGTTTCGAATTAACCAGAATTGGAAAGGCAACATCGAAATGCTTCGCGATGCCAAGCCGGACGTCATCATTGGCTTGGCCGAGACGAGTTTGCAGGAACAGAAGCAACTGAATGAGATTGCGCCCACCTTGTATGTACCCTTTGAAGAGCGGGGATGGAAAGAACAACTGCAGCTTATGGCAGACTTTTTGGGTGAGTCCGTGGAAGCGCATCATTGGCTTTGCGAGTATGAGAAAAAGGTGAAGAGGGCCCGAGCAAAGCTTCAACACGTTCTAGACGATGAGACGGTGCTCATCGTGCGGATGTTAAAAAACCAGCTCTATGTCCACTGCAATCGCAGCATGAAGGAAGTGTTTTATCAGGATCTACAAGTCAATCCTGCTTTTGTCTCGGAGCAGCACGAGTACGACCAGCCTGTCACTGTACAGGAATTGGCTGTGCTCGCGCCAGATCGCTTGCTGCTGTTGGTTTGCCAAGAGGCTGAAACGTTGGCATGCTTCCAAGCCTTGAGAGCATCGGGACCATGGCAAGAGATCCAAGCAGTCCGCAACAATCGGGCGCATGTCATTATGTCGGACCCTTGGCGAGAATACTCGGCAACGGCTCATGAACGGATCGTGGAAGAGAGTGTGAGATTGTTTTCAGGAGATCGTCCATGTTGATTCTGGATTTCGTCCATGGTCGGGCATGAGTGGATGCTTTATAATCACGAATGATAATCGTTATCACTAATCCGAAGTGAGACATTACATTTCTGAGAGGGGTCTTTCAAGAATGAAAAAGATATACCTAGGCTTGAGCATTGCAGCGCTGACATTGGCTCTGACAGCGTGCGGCGGAGGAAAAGAAGCAGCGAATAACACGACTGCACCTGCTGCAGCACCTGCGACAACGGCTTCAGCAGAAAAGCCGGCCGATGAAGCCAATAAAGCAGAGACACGCACGATCAAATATTTGGATAAAGAATATACCGTTCCTAGCAAAACAGAGAGAATCGTCATTGTAGGAAGCATGGAGTCCATGGAAGATTCCCTTGTGCTGAACGTAAACCCGGTAGGCGCGATTTCTGTCGGCGGCAAATTCCCGGAGATGTTTGCACCGATTACGGGTCAAGCCACATCGATTGGGGAAAAAATCCAACCGAATCTGGAAACGATCCTGTCCTTGAAGCCGGACGTGATCTTGGGTAGTAGCAAATTTCCACCAGAAATGGCTGAAAAGCTAAACAAGATTGCACCTACCTTCCCTGTTTCTCACATTTCAACCAACTGGGAAGCGAACCTGCAATTGTTGGGTGAACTGACTGGCAAGCAAGCTGAGGCAGAAAAAGCGCTCAATGAATACAAATCAGGGATTGAAGCGGCAAAAGCAAAATTGGGAGACAGCGTGAAGGATACAAAAGTATTGGTGATTCGTCTGCGCCAAGGAAATATCGGCATCTATCCAGAGAAGGTGTTCTTCAACCCAGCTCTGTACGCAGACCTTGGTTTAACAGCACCAGAAGAAGTAAAAGCGGCGAAGGCACAAGAAATGATCTCCATGGAGAAATTCAGCCAGATCAACCCGGACTACCTGTTCATCCAGTTCTCTCCAGACGAGAATAAGGACAAGCCAAATGCATTGGAAGATTTGCAGAACAACCCGATTTGGAAGAGCGTGAATGCAGTGAAAAACGGCAAGGTTTACGTAAACGTGGTTGATCCTCTCGCACAAGGCGGTACTGCTTGGAGCAAAACACAATTCCTGAAGGCGGCTGTAGAAAAATTGTCTGCCAAGTAAAAGTAGGCGAGGGTAGGCTATGCAATCCAAAAAAGCAACTTCCATGATCATACTAGCTGTTTCGCCATTGGTGATCCTGCTTACAATCTTGCTCTCCATTCATTACGGGGCCAAGCCGATTGATGCGGGGACGATTTATCAAGCTTTCTCTGCCTTTGATGAAGGGAATGTCGATCATCAAATTGTCATGCATTCTCGCTTGCCAAGAGTTTTGGGCGCACTCATGATCGGAGCATTTCTAGCGATATCAGGAGCGTTGATGCAGGGGATGACGAGGAATTACCTCGCGTCCCCCTCTATTATGGGCGTGTCTGACGGTTCGGTCTTTGCCGTTACGCTGTGCATGGTTTTCCTTCCATCTGCTACGAGTGTCACGATGATTACCATGTCCTTGATCGGTTCCGCACTCGCGGTTGCGATGGTTCTCGCTTTTTCCCGACTGTTGCCGAACGGCTTAACGCCAGTAGGGATGGCGGTCATCGGTACGATTACAGGTACTTTTCTGAGCAGTATTTCAGCCGCGATTTCTACTTATTTTCAAGTCTCGCAAAACGTCAGCTTCTGGTACAATGCGAGGCTGCATCTCTTGGAGCCTGAGTTGGTGAAGCTAGCGGTCCCTTTTGCCATCGTGGGTATTGTCATAGCACTTCTTTTGTCCAAATCTATTACGATCTTATCCTTGGGCGACGAAGTATCTCGAGGTCTCGGACAGAGAACGGTGATGGTCAAAGTGCTGGCAACAGCCGCTGTTGTCATTCTGACAGGCATTTCCGTAGCGTTGGCAGGAAAAATCGCCTTTGTCGGGCTGATCATTCCCCACATTACCCGCTTTTTGGTAGGTCTCGATTATCGATGGATCATTCCATGCGCAGGTTTATTGGGCGGTATTTTCCTCGGCTTGTCTGACGTTCTCAGCCGATTTATGAACAGTCCGTTTGAGACCCCAATCGGTGTGGTGACGGCTTTTATTGGCGTTCCGTTCTTCCTCTATTTGATTTACAAGAGAGGAGGGGGAAAGCATGCCTAATCGAAAAGGTAAATTTCGTTTGCTATTTTTCGTCAACATCGCTTTGACTTTGCTGGCAATTTATATCAGCCTGACCAACGGTGCATTTGACATGACGGTGCTGGATGTCATCCGTACGTTATTGCGTATTGATCCTGTAGCGGAATATGATTTGGTTATTTTCGATTTCCGCCTGCCGCGGATTGTTATTGCGGCGTTAGTGGGCTTTGGATTGGGGGTCGCTGGTACCGTCATTCAGGGGATCACCCGTAACGGGCTGGCTGATCCGGGGATTTTGGGCATTAATGCTGGGGCAGGAGCCGCTATCGTCGCTTTTATGTTTTTCTTCGGTGGACAATTCATGGATGCGAGCTGGTATTCCATCATGGCCATGCCGTTGTTTGGTTTGACAGGCGGATTGCTTGCGGCTGGACTGATTTATCTATTTGCTTGGCGTAACGGAGCACTTGACCCACAACGACTGATTCTGGTGGGGATCGCGATTGGCTCCGGATTGGGTGCCGTGGCACTGTATCTCTCGTTAAAAATGAATCCCAACGATTTTGAAATGGCAGCCGTATGGCTCACGGGCAGTATTTGGAGTGCCAATTGGACGCATATTGCAGGGATGCTGCCATGGCTCGTCATACTCATTCCTGTTTTGATGCGCAAGGTGCATATTCTCGATTTGCTTCAATTGAGTGAGGAGTCCGTCAAGAATCTGGGTGTGCCCGTGGAAAAGGAGCGCAATATTCTCCTGCTGTCGAGTATCGGGATCGTGAGCGCATGTGTTTCGGTTTCCGGAGGCATTGGATTCGTCGGCTTGATGGCACCGCATATTGCGAAGCGTTTGACGGGAATCCAGCACAGGTATGTTCTTCCCTTGTCAGGAACAATCGGGATGCTCATGGTCGTGGCAGCGGACTTTATCGCCAAAACGGTGTTCACACCCATTGAACTACCAGTGGGTATCGTCATTTCGATCATCGGTGTACCGTATTTCTTCTATCTACTGAGTAGAAGAAAAAAATAAAGAGGGGACGTGCAAATTGTGAAGGGACAATTGTTAGCAGACGTAAGCCATCACCGAGCACTGCTCGTATATTTGCCGCCATCCTATGACAAGAGTACGTCCCGTTTTCCCGTCATGTATGTCCATGATGGCGGTGACTTGTTTGACCCTGCGTTTAGTACGGCACTCGATGTAATCGAAGATCAGTTTGCAGAGGGAAAAATTCCTGAGCTAATTCTCGTCGGCATCCAACCAGAAAACCGCAGGGATGACTATACGCCTTGGTTTTCCAAAGCGATCTCGCCTGAGCGCAACATTGATTTTGGCGGACAAGGAGATGAGTATCTTTCTTACGTCGCCAATGAATGTAAGGCGTATATCGACAGCAAGTACAGAACAGACCCTAGGCCTGAAAAAACAGGGATCATCGGATTTTCGCTAGGTGGCTTGATCTCGATGTACGCTGCGCACCAATACCCGGATGTTTTCACGAAAATCGGCAGCATCTCGGGATCGTATTGGTATGAAGGCATGGTTTCGTTTATGCGGGAAAAGAAAATGTACCATCCCGGGCTGCGCATCTACATGGATGTCGGCAGTAAGGAAGGGACCAAAAAACAAAACGTCCAGAAACAAATGGTTCCGCTGACAAAAGAAGCGCATGAGATATTGATAGATAGCGGCTTCACAGCAGATCAGCTCGTCCTGTTCATGGACGAAGGGGCGGATCATTTGAGCAAATATGCAAATGCCAGATTTCCGGGGGCGTTGGAATGGCTCTGGAATGAGAAGAAGGAGGAGACAGAAATGGAACTGTCCAAATTGATTAGAGAACGTCGCTCGATTCATCGCTTTACAGATCGTGAGGTAGACCCTGCACTGGTTACTGAACTGATGGATACAGCCGTGTGGGCGCCAAATTATCACATGACACAACCGTGGCGCTTTATCGTGACGTACGGGGAAGGCAAGAGAAGAATCGCAGAAGCCGTGCGGATTATGAAGGAAAAGCGGGAGATTGATCCGGCGAAAAAGAAAGAAGTCGGCGAGAAGTTTTACAATAAAATCATGGCGATTCCGATGCTGATGACGGTCATCATGGAAGAAAGTCCGAACCTGATTACCCGTCAGGACGATTTCGCTTCGACCAGCATTGTCATTCATAACTTTAGCTTGCTAGCGTGGGAAAAAGGCATCGGTCTGACGTGGGAGACGTACCCGTGGATACACGAACCGGAATTCCGTGAAGCGATGGGCATTCGACCAGGTGAAAAAGTGCTGGGGAACCTGCATATTGGTTATCCCGCCGCGATCCCTGGCGCTCAGCCGCGCATTCCCGCAGCAGAGCGCATCACACTTGTCGACAAGGCATAGGACAAGATCAAGTGAATTTTTCTTGTCTCAGGATTACTTTTTGTGGTACCTTTGGGTCATTCTACAAGAAAGGGTGACCATTAAACCAATCATCTGCTAACTCCTATTTCCACAAAACTAATCGGATAAAACGATGCGTTGTTGGATAGGCGTAGTATGTGTATATTGGCGTATAGATGGTAGATCCTTTTTAGACTCACCAAAGGGTTTCTATGTCTTTTTGACGATAATATGCGTAGCCTTCTGTCCAGTTCGCAACGGATAAGGGGGCTTTTTTATGTCAAATGTTTTGAAAAACCGCTATGTCAGGACTATTTTGTTATCAGGATTTTTGTTGCAAATCGGAGTATGGGTGCGCAACATGGCGATTCTGCTCTTTGTGATGGACCATACAGGAGAAGATCCGTTCGCCGACCGCTGGCAACCGAGAAAAACGATGGTCTGGTGTGAGGTGCTGAGTGCTCTATCGGTTGTCGGAGTGCTGCTTACCTTCGTTTACGGCTCGTGGAAGGCCATCTTTTTTGCCACACTCATTTCAGCCATTCTCTCTCAGTTTTCTCAACCGTCCAGTTCATCGCGGGATTGCTCTTGCCCTCCATTCAAATGGGGATCAACACCACGCTGCTTAAAAATACCGAGAGTACCTTTATTGGTCGGGTGAATGGAATACTGACCCCGTTGTTTACAGGCTCCATGGTCGTCATGATGAGTATTACGGGGGTATTGAACCTACATCTTCCGCTCGCAGTCATATACGGGATCGCTGCATTCCTGATGATCATGGGTCTCAGCTTTATTTTGCCGCTTTATCGTATGAGGGAAGGAAACGTGGTGCAAAGTACAGAACAGACTGGTATATAAGCGTTTGGAACCACAGGGAGGCTTGAACCAGATGGTGCACGAACAGATTTCTTCTATAGAAGGGTTGAAGATGGTAGCTGCTGTTCGCGAGCTGGCGATGCGATTGCCAGAAGTAACGGAGCAGGTAGACGCTTTTGGACATACCTCGTTTCGCGTAAACGACAAGCCGTTTGTCATTTTGGGAGAGGGGGGCATTGAAGGCCCCTCCCTTTCTGTGAAGGTGCTGAAGACGACCCAAGAGATTTTGCTTGTGCAGGAGCATTTTTACAAGACGCCGTACATCGGCCATCACGGCTGGGTTTCGATCCTGGACAAAAACGTGACTAGCTATGGTGAAATCGAGGATTACATACGGGAAGGCTATATGTGCGCGGCTCCCAAGCGATTGGTCAAGCAATTACAGCACCTCCCCTGATCGTTCCTGTATAATTTTTACACAGCGTATTCAGACAAAGGGGGAGCCGGTTTTGGATTGGAATCTCCAGCAGATGAGCAAATTGCTTGAGGTCGTTTTTGAAAATGCCCATGAACCAATGATCGTAACGGACAAGGATGGAAAAATACTCTTATTGAATCGGAGCTATCGGGAATTCCTGAATGTACAGGACGTGATCGGACAGCCAGTGACGGATGTCATCGAAAACACGCGGATGCATATTGTCGGTCAGGAAGGTGTTGCCGAGATCGCAGACATTCAGCAAATAAAAGGACAGAATATGATTGCGCACCGCATCCCGATCATGGACGAAGGTAAAGTGATTGCCGTTCTGGGAACGGTGCTGTTCCAGGATGTGCAAGAGCTTACTGCCTTGGCTGCGATGGTTGCTCAGCTGAAGGATGAGCTGACCTATTATAAGAAAGAGTTGCGGCGGCGAATGGGGGCTACCTATCATTTTGACCAAATCGTTGGGTACAGCCAGAAGCTGCAGGAGCTTAAAGGATTTTCTCTGAAAGTTGCGAAAAGCGATTCGACTGTGCTCATCACAGGCGAAAGCGGGACGGGCAAGGAGCTGTTTGCCCACGCTATTCATGCCGAGAGCAAGCGCAAAATGGGTCCTTTCATTCGGGTGAATTGTGCCGCTATTCCAGATTCTTTGCTCGAATCAGAGCTGTTTGGCTATGAAGAAGGTGCGTTTACTGGAGCTGTTCGCCGCGGAAAAAAAGGAAAGTTCGAGCTGGCTAATCACGGAACCATTCTGTTGGATGAGATCGGGGACATGCCGTTGCCGTTGCAAGCCAAGCTACTGCGCGTGTTGCAGGAAAAAGAAGTCGAGCGGGTAGGTGCTGTTCGGACGACGCCAATCGATGTGCGGGTAATAGCTTCCACGAATTCGGACATGCTTCAAAGCATCAAAGAGGGGAAGTTTCGAGCGGACCTCTATTATCGGTTGAATGTCGTGTCACTTTCGATTCCTCCGTTGCGCGAGCGTTTGGAGGATTTGCCGGAGCTGGTTTCGAATCTGCTCAAACAGCTTGGCGAGTCCACTGGTGTTGCGGTCAGGACCATTGATGAAGAAGTATGGAACGTATTTAGGGGTTACTCCTGGCCCGGCAATGTACGGGAGTTGAAAAACGTGCTGGAACGAGCCCTTCATCTAATGGAAGACGATGTCCTGAAAAAGGAGCATATCTGGTTGCCTGTTTCGGACGAAGGGTCACTCCCCTCCTTGTCGGTTCCAACTCATGCCGTTCGACCATTGAAACAAGTCTTGGAAGAGGCTGAGCAGGAAGCACTTCGCCAAGCGATGCAGCAAGCCGGGGGGAACAAGCTTTCCGCCGCCAAGCTGTTGCAAATCAGCAAGTCCAGCTTTTACGAAAAGTGGGAGAAGTACCAGTAGCAAGAGGCGCGTATAAGTCGGGGATGTGGCGTTGAGCCAGGTTCACGGCTTTTTTTATCTGGAGGAACAATGTTTTGGTAGATTCCGGTTTTCTGGAATAGAGCAAGAAGACCTCCCGCTTAAACCCAGTAGCCTCCCTCGAGCAGAATCCCTAAAAAGTGGGCAGATTTTTGCTAGATTCCATAAAACCGGACAAAAAATTCCGGAAATCCGGAAAAATTGCAAGCGCTATCATCCGCTTACAAACAGTCGAGGTACGATGAACGGGTGTGGTAGAACGATTTTTTTGGAATCGGCTGGAGTTGGCATGGTCCATGCAATTGAGCTGGATATGAAAGCGTTTTCTCCAAGTGAATCCACATCATTTCCTCTGTAAGCGGAGGAGAATATTGAAAGGAGAATTATATGATCATTGAAGTGTTATCCATCTTGATTTCGCTCGGTCTCCTGATGTTTTTTGCGTATCGGGGTTATCCTGTTATCGTATTTGCCCCTATTTTTACCCTGCTGGCGGTTGTCCTTTCCGGGATCTCTCTGCTGCCGAGCTACACCGAAACCTTTATGACGAATGCAGCAAACTATGTGAAATCATTCTTCCCTATTTTCTTACTGGGTGCCATTTTCGGAAAAGTCATGGAGTTGAGCGGTGCCGCCTCGTCCATTGCCCACACGATTGTAAAGGCACTTGGCTCCAATCGTGCGATCTTGGCTGTTGTTTTGGCTTGCTCGATTTTGACGTATGGCGGGGTTTCCCTGTTCGTTGTAGCTTTTGCGGTGTATCCGTTTGCCGCTGCGATTTTCCGTGAAGCCAATATTCCGAAGCGTCTCATTCCAGGGACGATCGCGCTCGGTGCTTTTACGTATACGATGGACGCCTTGCCAGGTACACCGCAAATTCAAAACATCATTCCTACGACTTATTTTGGTACGGATGCTTATGCTGCACCTGTTCTAGGAACGATTGGCGCCATCATGGTTTTCGTTGGCGGGATGCTATGGCTGGATCGCAGACGCAAGCAAGCTGCCGCTGCTGGGGAAGGCTATGGCGAGGGACATACGAATGAGCCAGAGCTGATCAAAAATGAAACCTATATGAACATCTGGGTTGCGATTCTCCCGCTGGCATTGGTGCTCGTGGGTAACTATTTGTTCAGCAGAGGGATTTGGACAGTAGAGACGTGGTACGATCCAGCGATTCTCAAAGAATCATTTAAGATTGAGAAAGTGAAAAACGTTGTCTCTTCTTGGTCACTGATTATTTCGCTCTGTCTTGGAATTATTGCCGCAATTTTAATCAATGTGAAGCAAGTCAAAAACAAGCTGGCGAGTGGTTTGACGGCAGCAGCGATGGGCGCTCTCTTGGCGATCTTCAATACTGCTTCCGAAGTTGGGTTCGGAAACGTTGTGAAAACATTGCCGGGCTTCAAACTCATCCAAGGCTGGATTATGGGAGCAAGTGATCATCCGTTGGTTTCGGAGGCACTGGCTGTAAACGTACTGGCGGGTGTGACAGGTTCTGCGTCGGGCGGTATGTCGATCGCGCTGGAGGTTATGAGCAAACAATACCTGGAGATGGCAAATGCTGCGGGAATCAGCCCTGAGTTGCTGCACCGTATTGCCTCGATGTCTTCTGGTGGTATGGACACATTGCCACACAACGGAGCGGTCATTACACTGCTCGCGATTACTGGTTTGACTCACCGCCAATCGTACAAAGACATTTTCGCAATCACCGTTTTGAAAACAGCTGTCGTGTTCATTTTGGCATTCGCCGTTTCTATTATTTAAATTTCATCAGAGATCGGCCAGTTTATAGACAGAGAAAATGAGGGACAGGAGAGGAGATAGCAGGGTATGGAGAAGTTGTTGGAGCAGCAGGTGGCAGTAGTAACAGGGGCTGCGAGCGGAATTGGCTTGGAGATTGCCCGGACGTTTGCCGAGGAAGGGGCGAAAGTCGTCATACTAGACTTGAATGGGGAATCAG
>NZ_SZNK01000001.1:4280000-4457500 GCF_005217615.1 Brevibacillus antibioticus | reverse complement strand
TTGCTCACACTGGCTCGTAGTGATTCGAACGAGTTGCAGATCATGAATCAGACGCTGCGTTTAGATGAAGTAGCGACGAAATGCACCCAGGTTTTTGCACAACTTGCTATCGTACGGGAAATTCGTCTCGAAACAGACATCGAGCAACCCATTGAGATGGTGGGGGACCAAGAACGTCTGCATCAGCTCATGGTCATCTTGCTGGACAATGCCTTGAAGTACACGAACGAAGGTGGCCAGATTTATGTTTCTTGCAAAAAGGAAGGCGGCCGCGTTTCGATTCTCGTAAAAGACAGTGGGATCGGGATTTCCAAAGAGGATATTCCGTATTTGTTTGACCGCTTTTTCCGGGTGGATAAAATGCGCTCTCGAGCGACAGAAGGTACAGGCTTGGGACTTTCCATTGCCAAATGGATCGTGGATGCGCACCACGGAAAAATTCAGGTCAGCAGTGAGGAAGGTATCGGAACGAGTTTTTTGGTTACACTTTCAATAAAGCCGTAAACAGATGGAAAGAACCGATTTCCCAGTGTAGGGATCGGTTCTTTTTCAAATAGTGGAGCAATTCCATTTAACATACATTTATGTTTCAAATATCTCTAAATTGAGGTAAACTAGAGTAAGAGGAAGAGAGGAGTGGCGTACTAATGAACATGACGATCACTAAAGCAGCGGTAGCATGGTTTCGGGAAGAATGGGGATGCAAAGAAGGAGACAGCATTCGTTTTTTTGTCCGGTATGGAGGCGTTAGTACGGTTCAGGATTCATTCTCGATGGGGATTGCCAAAGAGTCGCCGAATGAAATCGGTATATCGACAGTAGAGGATGGCATCACATTTTATATGGAAAAAGATGAGTTGTGGTATATGAATGGTAGAGGGTTGATTGTCGATTATCGGCCTAAGACAGATGAAGTAGAATTTAAGCTGGATTAAGCAAGGAAAAAGATAGCGAGCAGAGGAAGGGCTCCGGATATACGGGGCCTTTTTCCATGTACGAAAAAACTAAAATACAATACTTTACAAACAAAAATGTATAGTATATGATGGTTACATAAATGGAAAAAGGAGGAAGTTACATGCGTTTACTTGATTCTTACTTGGAGCTTGGCATTACGGGAATGGCACGTGCAGCTGTAGCAGGATGGTTCGACGGTCATTATGGGGCAGCTTTATTGGCAGGGTACTTCATGGATCGTGAGCACGATCTCCCTGAACATGTAAAAGAGGGCATTGAGCGGACATGCGAATCCTTCCGCAAGCAAAAACCTGAATGGTTTGTTCCACTAGATCAAGACGAGCAAGCTGACCCCTCCTTGTTAGAGAACGTCCTCAATGGCCTCCAGCAAAATGTGAAGCAGCTTCGGACCTCAGGCCATGGACTAGCACTCGGTGTGTTGGCATTAAAAGCACTGCGCGAACGACCTGATATGATCACTCCGACTGTGGTGAACGGTCTGGTCAAGATTCTTCAAGCGACGACAGAAGACAGGAAAGATCGTTATTGGGGCATCGAGAATTACCATGGCATGACGATTGATGTTGTCAAAGACGACGAAGTTGCGCCTTACCATACAACTGCAGAGATGGCAGAGCGGGCGTTTGACGAGCTACATTTGGTTATACCGCCGCGTGATATTAACGGGGTACGCTATCATCTAGCGAGCGAGGTCGTTCATAACATCACACATGCTCATGCGCTAACAGATCTGGAGCGATTCGGTTATGAGGAGATTGTGAAGCCTGGTATCGTAAACCATCGTCTTCAAATCTATTTGAATCGCCATGTTCCTCCGTTTACTTTAGAGGATGAGGTTAAGGAGCCAGCATTCGAGGAAATTTTCTCACCGCTATACTGGGAAAGACTCTACAGTGATCCTCATGCATTGAAGCTTCCGTATGCTGCGTTGGATCTCTTAAAGCGGTTTCCGCCGGAGAAGAGAGCTCTTGCTGAGCGAAATTTGTGCAAGCTTTTGACGATTACGGATTAATAAAATCTCACAAATAAAAAGAACAGGGAGGCCAAGGGGCACTCTCTGTTCTTTTTTACTTTGAATGAGTGTCGTCTACCAGGTTGAAATAACAGTTGTAGTAGACTCCCGATTCGCATAGTAGCTTTTATGCTCGATCAGGGCATTGCGAATGGCAGACTCATTGATGTCAAACCCGATCCCTGGCGTTGCCGGTACAGCCAGCAGACCAGGTGCTGCAAAATCGATGACAGGTGTCACGATATCTTCCGCAAAGTAGCGATGCGAAGGGGATGTATCACCGGCAATCGTGAAATTGCTTAGCGAGGCCATCGCGATGTTGTGCGCCCGTCCAATCCCTGCCTCCAACATTCCTCCGCACCATACTGGTACGCTGCGTGTCGCACACAGGTCATGAATCTTCTTAGCATCGGTCAGACCGCCTACGCGACCGATCTTGATGTTGATAATCCGGCAACTGCCGAGCTCGATTGCTTTGCGGGCATCTTCCACCGTATGGATACTTTCGTCGAGGCAGATCGGCGTTTGTAGTTCCCTTTGCAAGGTCGCATGATCAATGATGTCGTCATGGGCCAATGGTTGTTCAATCATGATCAAACCGAAGCCATCCAAAGCCTTCAGCATCTCCATGTCTGCCAGCGTGTACGCAGAGTTTGCGTCCGCCATCAGTGGAACATCTGGTCCAAATGTGTGGCGGATTGCTCGCATTGGCTCGACATCAAAGCCCGGTTTGATTTTCACTTTGATCTTTTTGTACCCATCACGGATGAAGCCTTCTACGCGTTGCAGCAGTTTTTCGATGGTCGGCTCGATTCCGATACTCACACCGACGTCAATCGTCGTACGAGTTCCGCCCAATGCTTGGGAGAGGGAGAGGCCGTTCATTTTGGCGTACAAATCCCAGACGGCACCTTCCAAAGCGGCTTTGGCCATGTGGTTACGGCGCATCCAGGAGAAGAGGCGAGATACATCATCAGGATGCTCGATCTCCCGTGAAAACAGCTGCGGGATCAAATACTTTTCGAGCATGTACCAGACCGTATCGACATCTTCCTCGTTGTAGACGGGGACGTCCATCGCGACACTTTCACCGAAGCCGACATGGGCACCGCTGTACGCACGCACCAGAATGCATTCCTTGTGGGTTTCGACTCCCATGCTCGTCTCAAAAGGGGAATTCAACGGAATTTTGATTCGTTGCAGGTCCACGCGTTCGATTTTCATGTTCATCTCTCCTCAAACGTTTTCAGTACCGTTCTTGCCAAAATCTCGATGCCATCTAGCAGTGCTTCTTTTTCAAAAGTCATCTGCGGATGATGAAGTCCTGGTGTCAGGTCACAGCCTAAACCAAGCATGGTCGCCCGAAGCTGTGGACGTTCTTTTGTGTAATAGTGGAAGTCTTCCGCGCCGGGTGTCTGGATCGGCGGTTCGAGCTTCTCTGCCCCCAAGGCTTGGGTAATGGCATCCGCCATGATCAGTCTCGCTTCTTCGTTCACTTCCGCTGCATAGACGCGTTCGGTGATCTCATAAGACAGCTCAACTTCATACAGACGGGAAACGTGCTGCAAAATGTGCTCGACACGGGCAAAGAGGGCGTGAATGACTTCATTCGTCTGTGCCCGCAGGTCCAAGTGGAACTGCGCCGAGCCCGGAATGATATTGCTGCTTTTGCTGCCGGCGGAAAGCTGCGTCATTTTGACGGAATAAGGGACGAGGGGATCGAGGTGAATGCCTTTTAACTGCTCAACAATCGCTGCGGCTACCTCGATCGCGTTGACTCCGAGATGAGGCCGTGCGCCATGAGCATCGGCGCCCTTGATGTGCCCGAATATCGTGCCAGCCGCCCCGTGCAAGATGGCAGAAGCAGCTGTGCCGCGCGGGATTTCCTGAATGGGACGAAGGTGGACACCGTACAGAAAATCAATATCGTCCACTACTTGCTTGTTCACCATCGCAAGTGCGCCATTTCCGCTTTCTTCCGCTGGTTGAAAAATGAGCTTCAGGCGCCCAGGGAGTTGGACGTCCATTGCTTGCAATACCATCAGGACGCCTAATGCCATGGTCATATGCGCATCGTGTCCGCAGGAATGGTTCGCGGTAAAGACGCCGTTTACTTCTTGCCAGAGTGCGTCCATGTCTGCTCGTACGCCTACAGTCAATTTCCCCGGCGTCAGATCGCCCCATTCGCCGACAACACCCGTCACGTCGTCAAAGGTAGTGACGCGGCAATGGTGTTTTTTCAAGAAATCAGCAATGAATGAGGTGGTCTGGACTTCTTCCCAGCTGATCTCTGGATGCTGGTGTAAGTGCTCGTATAGAGAAAAAATGGCGGGCTGCAATTGTTTGATCGTTGTGCGCATGGTTCCTCCATCGGTTTGTTCGTGAGTAGTCGATAAGTGATGTTTGGTGAAAAGCTCATTGGTTACGAAACGCCGATTGCTACTGCTACTATGAGCGCGATCGAGGCGATCATTGCCCAGCCGAGAAGGAGCTTCCATATGAATTTGACCCATTTCTCATACGGAATGCCTGCAACTGCCAGATAGCCCATCAACGCCGAAGAAGTCGGGATAATGGAGTTGGTGACCGCATCACCATATTGGAAGGCAAGAACCGCTATTTGACGCTGGATGCCGAGCAAGTCCGCAATCGGCACCATGATCGGCATGGTTGTCGCTGCCTGTCCACTACCAGAAGAGATAAAGAGATTGAGAAAGGCTTGAATCACAAACATAGCAAGGACGTTTACGGCATCTGGCAAATGACCAATCGCCGAAGTCAGACTGTTAATCATCGTATCGATAATTTTTCCATCTTCCAAGACGACCGTGATCGCGCGGGCAAAACCGACGATCAGCGCGCCAAATGTAACGGCTCTCGCACCAGCGACGAAGGAATCAAACAGCGTATTGACCGACAAACCTCCGACGAGACCAGCAACTAGGCCCATGATCAGGAAGGAAGCGGTAAGCTCTGTCAGGAACCATTCGTACTGGAATACACCGTATACGTTGAAGGCGAGGCCACAGACCATTACCAAGAACACGAGCTTGTGGCGTGCATTCAAATCTGGGATGTCTACTGTTGCCTGTTCTTGACTAGCGTGATTCTCTACGCCATAAAGCACACTCTTGGTCGGATCTGCTTTGACACGATACGCATAGCGCATGACGTACCAGATGGCAAAAGCGAGAACGAAGACATACACAACAGCACGGAAGGTAAGACCAGAGAAGAGCGGCAATTGCGCGAGCGACTGCGCCACCCCAACCGTAAATGGATTGATCATCCCGCCCATGAAGCCTGCTGCTGCTCCCATGGTGATCATGGCCGTACCTGTTACGGCATCGAAGCCCATTGCACGAGCCAGCGCGATACCGATTGGAACGAAGATGATACTTTCTTCTGCCATTCCCATGGTGAAGCCACCGATGGAGAAGAGGAACATGGAAGCAGGAATGAGCAGCTTTTCCCGACCTTCTAAGTGTCGGACGCCTTTATTGATCCCGGCTTCAATCGCTCCGGTCTGGCGGATGATTCCGAATACACCGCTTACAATAAAGATGTAGAAAATGATTTGCGCGCCTTTTTGCATCCCTTCTGGAATCGCTTTGAACATGTCAAAGAACGAGACCGGATTACTTTCTACAGGATGGTAGCTGCCGTTGACGACGATGGTTTTGCCTGAGGCAGCGTCCTTGACGCGATCGAACTCACCAGCCGGGAGCACGTAGGAAGCCAGAGCTGCCAAAATGATGATGATAAAGAGGATGGCATAGGTATGCGGCACAGAAAAACGTTTCTTTGCAGGTTTCAATGGATGTGTAGACATGAGGTCACCTCGCTTTTTTTTGTTTATGACAAGCAAGGGTCGTGCCAAGTGTCGAAATTTACCGAATATAAGCGTTTTTAGTGGATTTTCAAAGGAAAGGTAAGGGAAGAAAACGAACTTTAGGAATGTTTATTAGGTTTTATGCAGCCTAATACATCCTATTATTCACTGGGCGGAATCTAAATCCGCCCGTGTTTTCGCAACAATTCGATACCCGCGGGGGTGATGGAGGTTCCTTGTCGGGTTGTTCCTGAGCGAACCAAACCTTGCTGCTCTAATAGTTTCAGCCTATGACGCAGTGCGCTCTCTGTCCAGCCTACGGATTGTAGCTCAGGGGAGTGCGCCAATTGATAACGCCCGACTGATTTGTTGGATACGTAATATTGATGCAAGCAATACAAGATATCTAGGTCGCGGTTGTCGTCCAAATGGGGGATAGTAGCTGTCTGTTGCTTTTGAAACAGGCTATCCGTCAATCGTTTGGGGAGATCCTGAATACCGATGACAGGATGCTCGCTTACCGTAATGGCATAGTCGACGATATTTTTCAGTTCGCGAATGTTGCCCCGCCAGTCATGGCGATAGAATAGCTCCATTACTTCTGGCGACCATGCTTTACGAATGCTTTGCTGTTCCAGATGCTCATCGATGAGAAGGGGAATATCGCTGATTCGCTCGCGCAAGGCGGGAATCTGGATCGGCAGGACAGCCAAACGATAGAACAGGTCCTCGCGAAAGCTTCCTTGGGAAACAGCGTCTTCTAAATCTCGATTGGTAGCAGCGATGATGCGACAATCCACAGAAAGAATGCCCGTACCGCCTACGCGGATGACCTGCTTTTCTTGCAGCACGCGAAGCAGCTTGACCTGAATGGCTCCAGAGATGTCGCCCACCTCATCGAGGAAAATCGTTCCACCGTCCGCTTGCTCAAATAGGCCGGGCTTTCCGCCTTTTCGTGCTCCTGTAAAGGCACCGTCTTCGTAGCCGAACAGCTCGCTCTCTAGTAGGTTTTCCGGCAAGGAGGCACAGTTGATGGCGACAAAGGGTCCGTTTTTGCGTAGCGAGTGCTGATGAATGGCATGGGCGAACAGCTCTTTTCCCGTTCCGTTTTCGCCTGTAAGCAGGATCGTTTGATTATTTTTTGCCATCTTTTTCCCTAGCTCGATGACTTGGAGCAGCGGTTGGCTTTGTCCTTTTATATCGGAAAAGGAGTAGGTGGCTGTATGACCGCGCAACGTAAGCGTGGTTCGCAAGCGTTGGATTTCGGTTACGTCTTTTAGCGTACAAACGAAGCCTAAATGCTCATGACTGCGGCGGATGCTTTGACTGCTGACGATAAATTGTTTGTGATCAATGGATACGAGGGCGTCCTCCTGATCTTCTTGCTCAAAAAAGGGCCGCAGCAAGCTGTGCTCCTTCAACACCGTGTACGGTTGTCCAACAATAGAGGATACCTGTGGACAAAATAGTTCAACGGCGACGTCGTTTATAAACGTGATGAAACCTTGTTCGTTGCAAGCGATCACGGGGTCTTTGACTGCCTGAAAGGTAGATTGTAGCTGGCTGTTGAGTTTCTGTACTTCTGCGTAGGAGGTGCCGAGCATTTTCGCGAGCTCAGACATTTCTACAATGAAGGCAGACAAGTACTCGCGCTCCCATTCACTGGGCACGCCTACTTTGCGACCAGTATCAATCAGGTCATGAATGCTGATTTTGCGAAAACCAAGATCGATTACCTCCACGTGAGGAGGAAGAGGTACGTCAGGAACGCTCATAATGATGGCGTATTGAAATTCGAGATCATCAAATGTACAGCCAGGGTGAAAGGGAACGTACTTCAAATGATCGACGTTCGCCTCTAATAGATTTTGGATGACCTCTTGTGCGGAAACTGGCGAATTGTTCATGACTGGGACGGTCGTCCCCGGGGGGATCTGCATGAGCGCTTTCATTTTGCGTAGCTCGAAAAAACGGTTTAAAACCGTGATGGGTACGGAGTCAGCGACAGCTTGACGGGCAATTGTGTACAGCTCCGGGGATTTGGTTGTGATAAAGACATGATCGACTCCTCTCAAATCGGGAATGTGCTCATGGCTGGCATAACCGATAACTTTGCAATACGGCTCGAAATAAGCCCGCAGTTCTTTCAACAAAAATCCGAGAGTGTCCGTTCCTTTTGCAATCAAGACAATGGTGTGGTCCATGCTGCACCGCCTTTGCTCAAACAATCGTGAATGTTTTGTAATCTCATGATAGCACAATGCCTGGGTGTCATCGGATGGATTCGCTTGTATAGAGAGGAAAGACAAGGATTGATTTGCGGGCGTGGAAATGTGGTTTAATAGAAGTAGAAAAGCTAGACAAGCTAGAAAAGGAGCAGGAGGAATCAGCATGGAGGACAGATTGGTTCCAGAGGTGCTGCAAATGATTGGAGAAGTCGTGCCAGACGGGGTATCGATTGCGATCTCGGACGGCTCACAATACTTGTACTATCAACCGAGTTCCAATATTGATTTGAAAATTACGCCAGGGGATCTCGTTCCCATAGGCTCGGCTACACATCAAGCGCTCATGGAAATGGGAAAAGTGGGGCATCAGGTGGAGAGTCGTATTTTTGGCGTGCCATACTACGGACTCTCGCTTCCATTAGTGAGAAATGGTCAGGTCATGGGCTGTATTACCGCCATCTATCCGCCTCAAAACGTTCCGCTCACAAATCCGGGGTCGCGTCTATCGTTTTTGGTCGGAAAAGGGGAGGATGGATGGCTGCCCATTCCGTTAACAGAGATCGTCTATATCAGCTCTCATGAAGGAAAAACGCTTTTGCATACGGCTAGTGGATCATATATGAACAAATACAACATGGCTGAACTCGAGTACTTGCTCCCGCAAGATCGATTTGTGCGCTGTCATCGGTCGTATTTCGTGAATATGGAATCGATCGGCTTTATTCACCCTCATTTCCATTCGACGTTTTTATTGGAGATGAAGGATAAGCAAAAGACGAGAGTTCCCGTGAGCCAGTCGTACGCCAGCTCGTTTCGGCAAATGCTAGGCTTCTGAAATGTCTGACAAATGAGAATGGTTCGCTGGCGTTTTTTCTTGATAGCCGCATAATTATTCTGTTTTGTTGAAAATCGAGTGCCCGCTCAGAAGTCATGTGCTAGTGTAAAAGGCAACAAAGATGGCATGGGAGGTCACAATGATGTGGGAACGCTTACGCGATAAACGACTGGCAGATAAAATCGTGACGGCTGAGGTAGCAGCAGGATGGATTGAGGATGGCATGACGATCGGGTTAAGTGGTTTCACGCGTGCTGGTGATGCCAAGGTCGTGCCGCTCGCATTGGCTGAGTTGGCGAAAAAAGAGAACAAGCCTTTTGGCGTAAACGTATATACAGGAGCTTCACTTGGCTCTGATGTGGATGCCGTGATGGCGGAAGCGGGGATCATCAACAAGCGATTGCCTTTTCAAGCAGATCCGGTCATGCGCAAAAAAATCAACGATGGCAGCATGATGTTCGTTGACCAGCATCTATCGCATACAGCGGAAGCGATTCGCCAGGGAGCGATAGACGCTATCGATTTCGCAATTGTGGAAGCGGTTGCAATTACAGAAGAGGGTATGATCATTCCGGCTACGTCCGTGGGGAACTCCAATATTTTCGTGGAAAATGCCAAGCATGTCATCATTGAGTTGAATATGGCTCAATCGGTGGAGTTGGAAGGCATCCATGATATTTATACACCAGCGAAACAAGGAGAGCGTGAACCGATTCCGCTCACGTCTGTGGATCAACGGATGGGCACAGCAGGGATTCCCGTCGATCCGGATAAAGTAAAAGGGATTGTCCTGACGAATCAGTTGGATTCTCCTTCGACGATTGTGGAGCCGGACGAAGAAACGGCGCAGATTGCGGCACATCTGATCGAGTTTTTGCGTCAGGAGGTAAAAGCGGGACGCTTGCCGAACAATCTCGCGCCATTGCAATCGGGAATCGGATCGGTAGCGAATGCGGTTTTCAACGGATTTTTGGATTCGGAATTCACGGATCTGACGGTCTTCTCGGAAGTGTTGCAGGATGCGGTGTTTGATTTGCTTGATGCAGGGAAAATTTCGTTTGCCTCAGGCTGTTCGATCACGCTGACGGCCGAAAAGATGAAGCATGTCACCGAAAATTTCGCCCAGTACCGTGACAAGCTGCTGTTGCGTCCGCAAGAAATCACGAACCATCCGGAGCTGATTCGCCGCCTCGGTTTGATTGCGATCAATACCGCGATTGAAGCGGACATCTACGGCAACGTCAACTCGACCAATGTATCGGGTACGAGAATGATGAACGGTATTGGCGGTTCTGGTGATTTTGCTCGCAACGCACGTCTGGGCATCTTCGTAACCAAGTCAATTGCCAAAGGTGGAAACATTTCGAGCATCGTTCCGTTTGCCTCCCATGTGGATCATACCGAGCACGATGTAGATATTATCGTCACTGAGCAAGGCTTGGCTGACCTGAGGGGCTTGGCTCCGCGTCAGAGAGCCATCAAAATTATCGAGAACTGTGCGCATCCGATGTACCGCGATCAATTGATGGCGTACTACGAGGAAGCACTCACACGCGGCGGACACACCCCCCATGTACTGGAAAAGGCATTCTCCTGGCACGTACGTTACGCGCAGGAAGGCACCATGTTGGAGAAAAAACTAGCGTTGGTTTAGTCGATGGAATAATGAAAAAAAGCAAACCCGCTCGGGCGTTAAAGCCTTGGCGGGTTTTTCTCGTCTCCAGTGCAAAGTTTACGTTTTACGCTTGCAAGCTTGCCTGCCTTTTTTCCGTAGCAAACGAAGCCCATGCAAAGCCAAAGCCGACGAGGACGAGCAGACCGCCGACCCAGCTGATGTGAACAATACCTACATGGTCTACGATCACTCCACCAAGTCCTGCACCCAGCGCCAGTCCAAGCTGAAAAACCGAGGTATTCATGCTGAGGGCCACCTGCGAAGAGTGAGGGGACAGCGTGATCAAATAATACTGCTGGGCTGGAACGGTGGTTTGCACGGCAGCGATCCAGAACATAACGGTGATGATTGCCCACGTGAACAGTTGCGAAGACAGCGGCAGGATCAGCAGGATAGCCGCATGGAAAAGCAAGCTGACATACAGCGTAGGGCGAATCCCCCATTTGTCGGTGGAGACGCCTCCGATCCGCGAGCCGGCCACACTAGCGAGGCCTGCCAAGAAAAGCGTGGTGCTTACCCAAGCAGTCGTCATGGCGGAAGTGCTCTGTAGAAGCGGAGTGATGTAGGTATAGACGGTAGAATACCCTGTGACAAAGAACAAAGAGATAAAGAGCGCATGAATCACCCGTTTGTTGCCGAGTGCGGCCAACTGCTTGCGTAGCGGGACGGCTTCTTCCCCCTGCTGCTTCGGCAAATAGGCCAAGATGGCGAAGAAGGGAACGAGTGTCAGGACGGCAATGAGCGCGAAAACAGGACGCCATCCCCAGATGTCTCCCAGCATGGTGCCAATTGGAACACCAAGCACGAGCGATAGGCTGAAGCCCATGAGGATGATCGCGATGGAGCTGCCTTTTTTCTCTGGGGAGGCCATGTTAGCAGCTTGCGCGAGAGCTACCACGGTGTAGATACCTCCGCAAAGCCCCAGCAGAATGCGGGATACCATCAATAGGGAGAAGCTTGGGCTTATGGATGCGAGCAGGTTTGCCACTATGAAAGAAAACAGTGTCCAAAGGATGAGTTTTTTGCGCTCTACTCCCGCGGTGAGCGCGATCAAGACCGGAGCCCCAAAGGCAAAGGCAAGGGAAAAGGCAGTCACTAACTGACCAGCGAGGGAGAGGGAGACATGAGTGTCATCGGCGATCATGCCGATGATTCCGGTCACGATTGACTCGGCAGTGCCAATCATGAATTCTCCCAATGCCAGCAATAGGATTAAAAATTTTTTAGGCAAGGTGGTTCACTCCTCGGGCTAACAAAATTGATGTAGTGACATTTTACAAAACGATTTCTATAATTTACATACATGAACAAAGGTGTTTTCAATGGATGGATTTCTATATACAAGTTATTTTGTAGGAAACACTTATGGATTTGAAAGGATGATCTGCGTGGACCAAATTGATTACAAAATCATGAGCTTGTTGCACGAAAATTCCCGGATACCATTCGCGGAGCTTGGGAGAATCATCGGGATGACGCAGCCTGCCGTGAAGGAGCGGGTTCGTCGTCTGGAGGAGCAGGGAATCATTACGGGCTACCACGCATCGATCTCTCAGGAAAAACTCGGTAAGCACACGACTGCTTTTGTCATGTTCCGCACCAAGCAATGTGCGGCGTTCATCGATTTCTGCAAGCAATCACCGGAAGTGACGGACATGTACCGGATTAGTGGGGAGTATAACTACATGCTGAAAGTGGTAACAAGGTCGACGGAGGAATTGGTTGCCTTTTCGGAACGCACCGGAGATTTCGGCTTCTCCTATACATTGATTGTGCTAACGGCGCCGTTTGAGCAAAAAATGATGCTGGAGGAAGAGAAAATCTTCTGATCGTGTTTTTGACCGAAAAAAGAGGCTCCGCCGTATCAGGGCGAAGCCTCTTTCCTTTTGCGTAACGCGAAAATGCTATTTTTGCCGTACATACTGCTCGTCCCTCATGAACAGACGCCAGAAATAAATAAAACCGGGTACGAGAATCGCAAAGCCGACCAAATAACAAATGAACAGAGCGTGGAACGTATCCGGATGTGTAAAGCTGGACTCAATCGTCACAGTGGGATAGACGATATAGGGGAGGCGCGCCGCACCGTACGCATAGCTGGCGAGCAGGTATTGCGTCGTGGCAACAATAACCGCAATCCGCGGAAGATGGATGCCCAAGTATCGACGATCTTGGGGTAGCAAGAGAGTGATATAACTAATGAAAAAACAGACCGCCGATGCAATGAGCCACGGCAAATAGTCGAGAATGCGGTCATATAGCCATTTTGCCTCCAGTTGCATCGTGAGCACGGTAACCAATGCCGCAAGCAACGTAAGCGGCCCCAGAAGCACTGCATCCCGACGGTAGACGGTGAAGGCTTGCATTTCACCTGCGACGAAGGAGTAGTCTGCGAGAAGCAGCGAAGAGAGGTAGAGTGTGCTGCTGACGGCAAGACCAATATAAGAATAGACGTGCGGGCTGGTCAAAAAGAGTCCCCAATCGAGATACTCCACACCATTGATCGTTCGAGACAACCCGCCTTGTGTCACAGGGAGCACGCTGATTAACAGAGCTGGCACCAATATCCCGGTAATGCCTGAGACGATGCTGAGCATCTTGTCATACTTGAAAATCAGATGAGAAAACACCATGAACGTACTGCGAATCAGCATCAATAACACCACGAGACATCCGGGAACCAGCAGCAGACTCCCCAATGTGTAGGTCGCACCAGGGAAAAAGGTAACGAGTGCGACCACAATTAACACGATAAAGACATTCACGACCTCCCAGGAGGGCGAGAGGTAGCGATTGGCGATTTGGGTGGCTTTGTTTTTTTCCCGATTCAAATAGATCATCGACCAAAAACCAGCACCGAAGTCGAAGGAGGCTGCGACGGAATAGATGACGACGAAAATCCAGAGCAGCGTAATAGCAATAATCGTGTCGGTCATGCCGTTCCTCCGTCCACTTTCGGCTGTTCTGGCGGATCGAGCTCCAAGGGATGGCGGCCAAAATAGCTACGGAATACGAGCAGGGTGACAATCGCGAAAAATACGTACACCGAGAGGAAAATCCAAAAAAGGGTAGAGATGCCTGCTGCTTGGGTAGCGGCGTCTACTGTTTTCATCACACGATAAACTACCCATGGCTGGCGGCCTGTGCAGGCAAAAATCCAGCCGAATTCGATGCCGAACAAGGCGAGCGGTCCACTCGCGACAAAGACCCAGAGAACCCAACGGGGAAACTGAGAGCGCTTTAGGAGCTTCTTCCAAGCGAAGCCGATGAAACCTACAAAGATCAACAAGCTACCGATGATGACCATCCCGTTAAACAGCGTATGGATGTAGAGGGGAGGCCATAGCTCCTGTGGAAAATCGTCCAGACCAACCACGACCTCGTCAAAGCGGTTGGCTGCAAGGAAGCTGAGCGCCCATGGAATCTCGATGGCGTATTTGACTTCTTTCGTCTCAGGATCAGTAAAGCCGCCAATCGCCAGTGGGGCATATGCTTGTGTTTCAAACAGTCCTTCTGCGGCCGCCAGCTTTTCCGGCTGGTATTTATGCAAAAGCTGTGCGGATTCATGACCGTTCAAGGCGGTTAAAAGGGAAAAGGTGCCACCCACAATCAAGCCGGCCAAGAGTGCTTTTTGATGATACAAATAAACCCGACTGCCTTTTTGGGCGCGCAGCATTTTCCACGCTGCTACTCCAGCGACGATGAATGCCCCTGTCATATAAGCAGAGACAGTTACATGACCTGCCGTCACGAAAAAGCTGGGATTGAAAAAAGCTTTCCACGGGTCCACGTCGACGACCTGCCCATCGACCATCCGAAAGCCGGTTGGCGTGCCTTCAAAGGCGTGGATATTCGTAATCAGGATCGCGGAGGCTGTCGCACCAAGCAAAACCATGAATAAGCTCAACAAACGCATGTTGCGGGATAGGCGGTGAGCCGCGTAGACGTAGATCGACATAAATAAGGCTTCCACGAAGAAAGCGAATATTTCGATCTGAAAAGGCAGCGAAATCACCTTGCCGACAATCTCCATGAACCCAGGCCATAGCAGGGAAAGCTGGACACCAGCAATCGTTCCGGAGGGGATCGCGACACCTAACAAGATCGCCTGGGCTTTTGTCCAGCGTTTGGCCATTATCTCGTAATCGCGGTCACGCGTCCGCCAAAAGAGAAGCTCCACCAGCAAGATCATGAGCGGGAGGCCAACACCCATGGTCGCAAAAATAATGTGAAAGGCCATAGTCGTCCCGAATATGGCTCTGGTCATCACGATATCTTCCACGTTCAACTTCCTTTCTGATCGGCACCAAAAATTGTTAACGATTCCCTCGTTAATGTCCCATGAGGAGGCGGAGTTTATACGAAAAAGACCGTCACAAAAATGTGACGGCCGTGCTTGATGATAGGATAAGGGCCTTTGGAAGAGTAGATTATTTACGATAGAGTGGATAATCAACCTCAGTTGGTACTTGAATCAACACCAGGCGGAGCGGAGCATCCGTTGATGCTGTGTAGATGGCTGTGCTGCTGTCCTCGGAGGAGAGAACGACAAAGTCACCTTTGGTTGCTGGGGTGTGATTCTCGCTGACAGTTGCTTTCTCTGCAACGCTTCCGTTTCCTTCCACTATGACGACTGCGTGAGCATAACCAGCCGGGAGTTCTTGTGCATACGATTTTCCAGCGGGAATCGTGATATCGCTCATCAAGGAATCCGTGACCAACTGAATGGGAGCAGACGATCCGATGATGTGTTTCACTTGCACACCATCTACATCCTCAGACGGAAACTCCTCATGATCATACTGATGGTAGGTCGGCGGTTGCTTCGTCGTTTGAGCGAGATGCGGTTCAAACCAGATTTGAAACATTTCCGTATCCTTGCCAAGCTCTTCTGCATGGTACGCGCCTGAACCGGTTTGCATGATCTGCGCGCCGCCTGTCGACACTTCTTGAAGGTTTCCGAGCGTGTCCCGATGCCCGACTGTCCCTGTGAGGACATACGACAAAATTTCGAAGCCGGAGTGAGGGTGCAGCGGAATTTCAAATGTCTTCAGTGATTTTGCCCATGCCCAGTAAAAAAGTGGTCCTACCCGTTTGACAACGGAGCCTTCATGAGGGAAGCCAATTGGTTTGTTCTCTACGATTTCACCATCGCCAAAATGTCCTTTTGCTTGCTCGTTTTGTGTGAAGACGCGGATTTCCATCTGATGTTCCTCCCTTAGTACGATTGCTGGCTTACGGGTTGTGAGGAGCTACCATTAAAACAAAATGTATGCCCCTGGACCGATCAACGCTACACCAATAACAACTGCCATTAACGTCAGGTTGTATTCGAATCCGTTTTGTGTGACCCAATATCCATTTTGACCGTGTACCTTTAGAATGGCAACCAGCATGGTGAAAGCGAGCAAAATAGCACTTGGCCAGATACCTACGCCTGCCGCAAACATCAGACCACCAACGAGCTCAGATAATCCAGCGACAAAGGCCATCGCTACGCCAGGTTTCACTCCGATGGACTCCAGCCAGCCGCCTGTTCCTTTCAACCCATAACCGCCAAACCAACCAAACAACTTCTGCGTACCATGACCTGCAAACGTCAAACCGATGACCAAACGAATCAACAACAATCCAGTATCCAACACTTTTCATCTCTCCTTAATTGTTTTTAATTAGTATATCTTTATTTTGAGATATTTGTCCAAAAAGGCTGGCGGGCCTTAGAAGGATTCCGCCAGTTTTACTGCTTTTTCTACACCAGCTGCAACGAGCTCAGCTGCTTTGTCTTGGAATTGGTTGTGACCTTCTACGATTACTTCGGTTACATTGCTAACGCCCCAGAAGCCGAGGAGCGTGCGAACGTATTTGTTTGCCATTTCCATCTGTGCCATAGGTCCTTCGGAATAAACGCCACCGCGTGCGCTCAACAGAGCTACTTTCTTGTCGCCCATCAGACCAACTGGACCTTCAGCTGTGTACTTGAATGTTTTACCTGCTTGGGAGAGGTAATCCATGTACGAGTGCAGAACAGCAGGAACGGTGAAGTTCCACATTGGGAAAGCAAATACGACTTTGTCTGCTGCTGTAAACTGGTTCAGGTATTTGTTAACCAAGTCAGCGCGTTTTTGCTCATCAGCAGACAGCTCGATGCCGTTTCCTGCTTTCCACATAGCGGTCAGCATATCGTTACCGTAATAAGGGAGGTTTTCAGCAAACAGATCCAACTCAACGATTTCGTCATTTGGATGTGTTTCTTTGTATGCTTTCGTGAAAGCTTCGTACAGCTTTACACTTGTAGCCTGCTCAACTGGGCGATCGTTTGCTTTAATAAAAAGTACTTTACTCATGGAAATTTCATTCCCCTTCCGTTTGGTAAGTGACTAACTTTTAATGTGTAAATCTTGATTTTAAGATTATTACGTTTAAGATCTTTTGTCAACACTTTTTTAAAACGATTGTGGTGAAGAGAGGGAACTGCTCATCTAATAAGTAGCTTGAGCAGTGCGTCCCAACTTTTTTAGCAGTTCGATTGCTTGTCGCTGTTCTTCTGGTGTGAGACCTTCCATCGCTTTCTCAATTGCGAGTTGATGAGGAGGGAAGATTTCGGACAAAAATTGGTGCCCTTTTTCCGTGAGCTCCGCATAAATGACGCGGCGGTCTGCCGAACAGGGCTTGCGAATAAGCAGTTGCTTCTTTTCTAGCTTATCTACAACGTAGGTAATGTTTCCGCTGGAGATCAATATTTTTTCGCCAATTTGCTGCAATGGTTGAGGACCTTTATGAAATAATACCTCTAGTACGCCGAATTCAGTTGGATTTAGTCCATGCTCGCGAATGTGACGATTGGAGTGAGCGGTAACCCAGTTGTATGACCTTGATAAAACGACAAAAAGATCGAGGGGATCATTTCGCAGTGGTTTGTCAGACATATGGACCCTCCTATTCATCGAAATTTAGATATCTCTAATTTAAGATAATCCTACATGATCGTATTCATGTTTGTCAAATTGAGATAAAAAAATGAAAAATACGCCTGTACAAACAATTGTCTTGGTGATAAACTTTTGTTTGTAAAAGAGCTGTGAAAGCGTAATAGAAGAAAGGAGGATGACCGTGGAAAAAGACATGCAGATCCTTCATCATATCCGGCAAAATCCTTTTATCACGCAACAAGAGCTGGCTGATCTAATAGGCATCTCACGTTCAGCGGTAGCTGGCTACATCGCACAGTTGACCAAACGCGGGGAAATTAAAGGACGGGCTTATGTACTTCGTGATGAAGGAATGATTGCCTGTATCGGTGGGGCCAACCTGGACCGCAAAGCACGCGGCAAGCAACAGGTGCGTCTACACTCATCCAATCCCGTTACGATTATGGAATCGTGTGGAGGGGTGGCGCGGAATATCGCGGAGAACCTCGGTCGTCTTGGCTGCAATACGTCCCTCATCACCAGCATTGGTGAGGACAAAGAAGGCGAATGGCTCTTGCAGGAGACGAAAAAGCACGGGGTGCACATCAGCCAAGTGTGGCGACTGCCTACACAGCGGACAGGAACGTATACCGCGCTACTCGATATTGATGGCGAGATGGTTGTTTCCTTGGCGAACATGGATATTTACGATGCTCTTACACCAGAGATGTTCGCGGAAAAATGGTCGCACATTGCAGCAGCCCACGTGGTTTTCATTGATACAAACATTCCGGCGGACTGCTTGGCCTACATCATCGAACGTTGCCGGGAGGAAAATATCCTGCTCTTCGTTGACCCGGTCTCTTCCATTAAAGCTAAGAAGCTCCCACAGCAATTGGACGGAGTAGAAGCGATTTTGCCGAATCGCGAAGAAGCCGAGCTGATGGCTGGCATGAAGATCACGACGATCGAAGAATGCGCCGAGGCTTGCCGCAAGATCAGGGAACGAGGCGTCAAGCACGTCATTGTGACCTTGGGCGAAGAAGGCATTTACTATCAATCCGAGGACGTGGAGGAGCATATGCTTCCATACCCAACGGAAGTAGTAGATGTAACGGGTGCGGGAGATGCGTTCGCGTCGGGACTCTTGTATGGCATTGTAAACGGAGAGTCTTTCCAGAGCGCGTGCCGCCTTGGATTGGCAGCATCCGCTCTGACATTGCAAACAGATCAGTCCGTATCTCCTCTATTAAAAGCAGAACAATTGGAACTGGCCGTAGAACAATTCGAAAAGGAGCGATAAGAGATGAAACAATATTTGACCTTTACTGAGGAAGTACGCCACGCATTGGAGAACAATCTGCCGGTAGTTGCGCTGGAGACGACGATTATTTCGCATGGTATGCCATATCCGCAAAATATTGAAATGGCAAAAGAAGTAGAACAAATCATTCGCGACAACGGTGCCGTACCAGCTACGATCGGGATCATGGACGGCAAGATCAAAATCGGGTTGACGGACAGCGAGCTGGAAGAGTTTGCGACGAACAAAAATGTAGCAAAAGTAAGCCGCCGCGACTTCGCTTACATTTTGGCTAGCGGTAAAATTGGTGCGACTACAGTAGCCGCTACCATGATCGCAGCTGAGATGGCTGGCATCCACATGTTTGCAACTGGCGGAATCGGCGGGGTACACCGTGAAGGCGAAATCACTTGGGACGTATCTGCTGACCTGACTGAGTTGGCGCAAACAGATGTAGCTGTAGTATGCGCAGGCGCAAAATCGATCCTTGATATCGGCCGCACTCTCGAATATTTGGAAACACAAGGTGTACCAGTTGTGGGCTACCGCACGGATGAATTCCCATCCTTCTTCGCTCGCGAAAGCGGATTTGGCGTAGACATGCGTATCGATACACCAGAAGAAGTCGGTAAGATGATGAACACCAAATGGGATCTGGGACTCAAAGGCGGTATGATTATCGCGAATCCAGTACCAGAATCTGATGCACTCAACCACGAGGAAATCGAGACTGTGATCCAAAAAGCACTCGCAGAAGCTAAAGAAAACAACATTGCAGGTAAACAGGTAACGCCATTCATGCTCGATAAAGTGAAAAAGCTGACAGAAGGCAAGAGCTTGGCAACAAACATCGCGCTGGTGAAACACAATGCTGAAGTAGCTGCGAAAATCGCGGTAGCTTATCAGAAAGAAGCGAATCAAGGTAAATAAGAGAGTTTAGACAACACAATAGGTAAAGAAAAACGAGCCGCTAGAATCGCTTTCTAGGGCTCGTTTCGTTTATTTTACTCACTCCCACCAATGTTGCATTCCACGGATTCCAACATCCCACAGCTTAGCGTTTCCGGAAACGATAATGGTAATTTCGTTTACCTCGTTAAAAGGCATCTCCCTTAAAGCCTCTGCCCCTTGATAGGATTGTTCGTTTAACTGAGGTAGTTCTTGTCCATCTACGATGATCTTGGCTTCACCCTTTGAGTCTCCATTGTCGGGAATGCCGAAATAGAAAGAAAGCCAGACATTTTTTTGGTTCCCCAGAATATAGTGGTATGTTTTGGTTGATTCCGCTTCACTGCTATACACGTTCATTTTCGGCTCTATTCGCTCACCTGCTATCGAAAAGCTTGGGAGATTCTCAGTCATAGGTGTAGTTCCTGTCATTTCTTTCATAACCGTTAATGATTGAACGGGGCCTTCTCTTTTTTTGAGGATTTCAGAGACAACCATGACTCCAAATACAAGTACAACAATGGTTAGAGCCGAAGCCATGAGCTTTTTATAAGAAAGGTTTGAAGAAAATCCAACTCGATAGGCAACATAACCAATCGCTGCACCTATTGTATTGGATATCACATCATTTACATCAAAGCTACCTAGATAGGTTAGGGCCTGAACTGTTTCTAGAACGAAAATCGCTAAGACAAACAAGGATATGAACTTCCCAAATCTTACACGATACAACAGGGGAAATAGTAGTCCAAAAGGGATAAAAGCAGCAACGTTTCCGAAATCAACAATCCATGAATAATTTAGTTCTGGAAATGTAAGTGGTACTCCTTCTGGGACAAGGATAAAGGTGTAACTATCTACACTAGTTGCACCGTCAAGTCTGTTAAACGCAAAGAACATAAAAAATAATATTAAAATAGTATATAGAATGGTTCCTATAAAGATGAGTTTCCGTAATCTCGCTTCCATAAGGTCTCCTTTGATTATATTTATCCTTGGAATTTATAACCGTCTGTTTATGCGCGGTTAACATTCTTATGTAACGATTGATTTTCCATACCTACCAGGCGATTTCGGAGGCTATGAACAATAGGAAAATTCACCTTATTATACCATGCTATCGCTTTCGCTCTTTACGGAAAAAAAGCATCGTTTTACAACCACTTTTTGGGGGGATAACGAAAATGAACAAAAAAATAATGATTATAGTTTTCCTAGGCTTAATCCTTATCTCTGTTCCAGTTATATATGTTCAAGGAACTTTGTTAAGCTTAGAGAATCAGGTACGCCAACATCTCATTACCGAGAAAGATATTGATGAGAAAACAATAGTTAGTGTAAATAGCGTTTTTGGGAAGCTTCCGCTCTTTAGTGTAGAAGTTATTTTTGCTGACGAACCCGATGTAAAATACTTTTATACTGAAAAAAACGGAAAAATAGTAACTTTACATTCAACGATTAAACCCAAAGAATACAAATACAAACATAAATGAGTCCCCGGATGCTGGTACTACCCCATCTCCTGTCAATTGTTTTAGGTAACTTTTCCCTTAAAGCAATAATAAAGCCGGTCTACTCGGGTCCTGATAAGTTTTATATAAACAAGCGTCCGAATCCCTGAATTCGTAAGATTTTTGATATTTTTTCTATTTTGTAATAATATGTAAAATAGTAATTTTGACCTATTAATTTACATAAATATAAATGGTAATATATACCTTATTTACTAGAGAAAGGAGAGTTTCATTAAATGAAAAAAATGTTTGCTGCTTTGTTTTTCACACTGGTAATGCTAGTAACAATGATTCCGCAAACCCATGCTTCGATTTTGCCGATAATTTTGGCTTATGAAAAAGCAAAAGATGAAGGGACCCCAGCTCCTGTTCATGAAGTAGTTGAAGACGCACCCTTACCAGTAAAAGATGCTCCTCCTTGGTCTTCTAAAGACCGTGTTGATGATGGGGAACTAGTGCAACGTAGATATTACGACCAAAACGGTAAAGTTGAACTGGATATTGACTATAACGATCATGGAAATCCAAAACAGCATCCTAAGGTACCACATAGACATGACTGGTATTGGCCTCCTGTCGGTCCTCCATCCAGAGGTAAATGGTATTAATATAAAAAACCACCCATTATCGGGTGGTTTTTTGTAAACTATTCTTAATTATGATTGGAGGAGATTACCATGGATTATACTTTCCCTATATTTAAGCAAGACATATTACAAGGTAGAGAAGTAGAGTTTAAATACGAGAACAGTTTGTATTCAATAACAAATACACCAAATGGCTTTTGTTTTTGCAAATTTTATGAGGATGACGTTTGTTTCGACAGTCCAAACGAACTCTTAGAGAAAGTTCAAATTGATGGGAAAAATCTCGAAGAAATATTTAGTGAACATAAATTTCAGCTAGTCCGTTTGTATTAGTAATCTTCAAAGTTTGTGTCCGAAAATAGGTATTATGTAAACAAGCGTCCGAATCCCCAAATTCGGGCGCTTTTCGCTGTTTTCAGCGATTAGGTTTTTCCTCCACCCCAAATTGTCCATTCAGCGTAGACAAAACGGCTTTTTATACGCTAAAGCACATTCTCTCGCTAGCTTCCATTTACTCGCGTTTTCATAATTGAGAGAACGATCGATAAAATCGTATTTGGGTCTATCCATATTTGCACTCTTTCCCGTACATACTTTTCATTGATGAAATCCGTGGCCGGCATTCGGTAAAGAACTTCGTATGGGATTACTACAGGCTGCGGACCATACACCGATACCCTGTGTTGTCTGCATCTAGCAGCAGTCGGGCCTTTGCATGAAAAGCACCGCGGCATAGCTCGCCCAGAAGGATACTTCCTGTGCAGCTGTTGTTAACATCTTGAAAGCTATACCAAGAGGGTTACTTAGAAGGCTCCCTCAAATGATTACTCACACTTCTCGATACAAACCCGCAAAACGGTGTAAAAGCATGGCAACCAGTTTGCTGTTAAGAAGTACTGCCATATGTTTGGAAGGAGACCGCCCGAACAAAGTGAGGAAAAAGGCGACTGGAAAACATGTGGCAGGGCTTGTCCGGCAGAATAGCTGGATGACAACTAAGCATTTTCCTTGTGTTTTCAACAGTTGAAGCCCATTTAGGAAAAAATTGAAAAAGGCACTTGATATACCCTTAGGGGGTATTGTATAGTAAAGGTGTGATCAGGAAACAACGTAAGGGAAACGTTACAATAAAATATACCCCTCAAGGGTATTTGGAGGAATTATAATGAGTGCCAAAACAGCAGAGGCAACAGTCGCAATCTCAGGGATGACTTGCGCAGCTTGTGCACTGCGCATCGAAAAGGGCTTGGGAAAAATGGAGGGAGTGGAGACCGCCAATGTCAATCTGGCTTTGGAAAAATCCACAGTCGTGTTCGATCCAACGAAAACGAACATCGACGACATTCGCTCCAAAATTGAATCGCTCGGCTATGGCGTCGTCACTGACAAGGTGGAGCTAAACATCTCGGGAATGACATGTGCGGCTTGCTCCACACGGATCGAAAAAGGCTTGAACAGAACAGCTGGGGTTTTGAAGGCAAACGTGAACCTGGCGATGGAAACAGCCACCGTCGAATACGATTCATCTCAGGTAAGTGTGACGGACATTATTCAAAAGGTAGAAAAGCTCGGGTATCAGGCGACTCGCAAGGAAGAAGGAAAAGAAGAAGAAAAAGTAGATCGTCGCCAGGAAGAAATCAAACGTCAGACCCGCAAGTTCTGGATCTCCGCGATTCTGTCGCTCCCGCTGCTCTGGTCGATGGTGAGCCACTTTTCCTTCACCTCGTTTATCTGGCTGCCTGAAAGCTTGATGAATCCGTGGGTACAGCTCGCATTGGCAACACCGGTACAATTCATCATCGGAGCGCAATTTTACGTGGGAGCTTTCAAAGCCCTTCGCAACAAGAGTGCCAACATGGATGTGCTAGTTGCTCTTGGTACCTCAGCTGCTTATTTCTACAGTTTATGGGTTGCGCTCAACTCAATCGGTGCTCATGGCGGCCACATGCTTGAGCTTTACTTTGAGACCAGTGCGGTACTGATCACGTTGATCGTCTTGGGTAAACTGTTTGAGATGAAAGCAAAGGGACGCTCTTCGGAAGCGATCCGCAAGCTGATGGGCTTGCAAGCAAAAACAGCAGTAGTCGTACGGGATGGCGTCGAAATGACCATTCCTGTAGAAGAAGTGAGATTGGGCGACGTCGTTCACGTGAAGCCGGGCGATAAAGTACCTGTCGATGGCATCGTCATGGAAGGACAGTCCGCAGTAGATGAGTCCATGCTGACTGGTGAAAGTATTCCGGTGGATAAAGCCGCAGGCGATACCGTCATCGGCGCCACTTTGAACAAAAACGGCTTTTTGAAGGTCCAGGCAACCAAAGTCGGAAAAGAAACGGCTCTGGCGCAAATCATTAAAGTAGTAGAAGAAGCACAAGGAACAAAAGCACCGATTCAGCGTGTAGCTGACAGCATCTCCGGGATTTTTGTCCCTATCGTAGTAGGGATTGCGATTCTTACCTTCTTGATCTGGTACTTCTTCGTTATCCCTGGCAACTTCGGTGAGGCTTTGGAAAAAGCAATTGCCGTGCTCGTAATCGCTTGCCCATGCGCCCTCGGTTTGGCAACGCCGACCTCGATCATGGCGGGCTCTGGACGCGCAGCTGAGCTGGGCATCCTGTTCAAAGGCGGGGAGCATCTGGAAACGGCTCACCACCTGGATACGATCGTCCTGGATAAAACAGGGACTGTAACCAAAGGAGAGCCAGAACTGACAGACGTCATCGCCATTGATATCGAAGAGCAAGATCTGCTCTCTTTGGTCGGTGCCGCTGAGAAAAACTCCGAGCACCCATTGGCTCAAGCTATCGTTCGCGGAATTGCAGATAAAGGAATCACTGTGGCTGATACGGGTTCGTTTGAAGCTATTCCTGGTTTCGGTATCCGGGCCACCGTCGCTGGCAAAGAAGTACTCGTCGGTACCCGCCGCTTGCTGGAAAAACATCAAATTTCGTACCAAGCAGTGTCTGATACCATGCTGGCACTGGAGCGCTCCGGTAAAACGGCGATGCTCGCAGTCGTCGAAGGCAAGCTCGCTGGCTTGATTGCGGTAGCGGATACGATCAAACCAACCTCCAAGCAAGCTGTTCAGCGCATGAAAGCAATGGGATTGACTGTGATCATGATGACCGGTGACAACCGTCAAACTGCTGAGGCCGTTGCCCGTGAAGCAGGAATCGATCACGTCATCGCAGAAGTCCTGCCTGAAGGCAAGGCCGCAGAAGTGAAAAAACTGCAAGAACAAGGCAAAAAAGTCGCGATGGTCGGCGATGGTATCAACGATGCTCCTGCACTTGCTACCGCTGACGTCGGTATGGCAATCGGTACAGGTACAGATGTGGCGATGGAAGCAGCCGATATTACCCTGATGCGCGGCGAACTGACCAGTGTCGCAGACGCCATCGAGATGAGCAAACTCACAATCCGCAACATCAAGCAAAACCTGTTCTGGGCATTGGCCTACAACACCTTGGGCATCCCCATTGCCGCAATCGGCTTACTCGCTCCATGGCTTGCCGGTGCCGCAATGGCCTTCAGCTCCGTATCCGTTGTACTCAACGCACTGAGACTGCAACGAGTGAAGCTGTAACAACAGTAACAAGCGGCTTTGTCCGCCTTACCTATACAACATAAAATGTAAGGAGAGATTGATCATGACAAATATCACATTGAACGTAGAAGGTATGTCTTGCAACAAATGCGTAGCGCGCATCGAGAACACATTGAAAGATCTGGGTGCGGAAGGCAAAGTAAACCTGGCTGAAAAAAAGGTTGAGGTTTCCTACAACGAGAGCAACTTGACTCTCGATGCAGTGAAAGAAGCAATCGAAGACCAAGGCTACGACGTCGTTTAATCATCGTACCTATCCAAAAGCTCTTGCCTGATTGAGGCGAGAGCTTTTTTCTTTTTTGTAAAGAATTCGTAAATCGTTAATCAAACGTACATATTTCAGCGGATGAACGAAACAAAATCGCATGAACACCTGATTTTACTTTTATCAAACCTTGTTAGGTGCTTTATATGGCCTTAAAAAACGGGATTTAGAATGAAATCAAACAGAAAACACAGCAATGTCGGATAGTGAAACTGGAGGAATGGTTATGCTGGATTTGCATATGCACACGACTGCTTCTGACGGAAAACTGTCACCTCGGGAATTGCTTATGGATGCCAAAGAGCGTGGTGTGAATTATTTAGCCATTACCGACCATGATACCGTGGATGGTTATCTGCTTGCCCGTGAGGATGCCAAACAGCTCGGCATACAGCTTATACCGGGAATTGAGTGGAATACAGACGGATCGGAGGACGAACTACATATTTTGGGGTACGGCTTGGATATATCCGATGCTCGTTTGCTTCATGTCATGGAAAGACGGCAACGGGAGCGTATCGAGTGGATCAATGAGATAGTTGTGGGCTGCAATCGACTGGGGCTGTCCATTTCTATGGAAGAGTGCATGGCACGGGCGAACGGCGGAGTGATGGTTCGCACGCATGTTGCCGAGGTCATTGCCGACCGGGGCTACTGCTCAACTCCCCAGTCTGCCTTTGAGACGTATTTGCGCAAAGGGTGTGCCGCTTACGTGCCCCGTCCTATCTTTTCTGCACGGGAAGCAATTGAAATTACCCATGAAGCGGGCGGAATTGCTGTACTGGCTCATCCTGGCATCTACCCTTTTGAGGTTCAGCTTGATGCGTTGCTTGAATACGGAATCGACGGCATTGAGGTATATTATCCGAGACATTCTGCAGCAAAGATGGCTTTTTGGGAGAGACAAGCCAAAGCCCATCATCTCATCCGTTCGGGAGGGAGCGACTTTCACGGTCATCGCTCACGTAACCCATATCCGCTCGGTAGCGTGCCAATCCCGGTAGAGGTAAAGGAGTGGTGGAAATGCTGTATGTTTCATCAACACTGATGTGGGCTTACCCGGTAGAGGCGGCTGTCTTGATTGCGCGTCAATACGGATTTGCGGGTATGGAGGTATGGGCGGAGCACGTCTGGTTTTACCAAAGTGACCCGAAAGAAATCCAACAGGCGGCAAAACGAGCTGGAATGAAGCTGACCTTGCATGCAGCTAGCTGGGATTTAAATTTGTGTTCGCTGAATCATGGCATTCGCAAGCAATCCATTGAAGAAGTGAAGCGTTCCTTGACGCTAGCAAGTGAAATCGGGGCCAAAAGTGTGACCATCCATCCGGGAAGAGTGACGCTGTCGCCCAGAAACCGAAGCTGGCATGAGCCGATTCTGATTGAGAGCGTGAATGAGCTGGCGTACGAAGCAAGGAAAAAAGACTGTATGTTGTCTATCGAGCACATTGAGCCTCTGTCGAAGGAAATGATCGTGACACCACAAGATATGAATCAACTGAGAACGGCATTGGAATACCCGACGACAACCACGTTTGATATTGCTCATGTTCCTCTTTCCTGTTCCTTGTCGCAATTTTACCGCGAGCTGGAGGGGATCGATAAAATTCATGTGAGCGACGCTACGGCAACCAAGCTGCATGTGCCATTAGGAACAGGAGAGATTGATTTGCCAGGCATTTGGCCGTTGTTGTTTGAAGAAAAGAGACCTGTTGTTGTAGAAGGCTTCGATGATGCGAGGAGCTTGTCTCAGCTCAAGCAAAACATGGTTTATTTACGGCAAGAGGATTGTGTTTCATTTGGATAGGAGGTCCGTATTATTTTGAATATTCTCGTAACCAATGACGATGGAATTTTTTCAAGTGGAGTGCTTTGTCTGGCGCAGGCACTTCAGCCCTTTGGTAATGTATCCATTGTCTGTCCGGATCAAGAACGTAGTGCGATCAGCCATGCCATTACGTTGAAATCGCCAGTCAAAGCAAACAAAGTAAACTTTTTTGAAACCTCGCTGGAAGCATGGGCCGTCAATGGCACACCGGCTGACTGCGTCAAGATGGCGATTGAGGTCATTCTCAAGGAAAAGCCAGATGTAATTGTATCTGGAATCAACCGTGGACCGAATCTGGGACGGGATGTCTTTTATTCAGGTACGATCTCAGCAGCGATTGAGGGGGCGATGTACCAGATTCCTTCCATCGCTATATCTCTCGCTACGCTGAAGCCAAACCCGAATTTTTCAATCGTCGAGCCGCTTGCCTACGAAATATTTGAAACCCTGCTCAGACACAAGCTCAGTCCCGAAACGGTTCTGAACATCAATCTCCCGTATTTGTCCAGGGAAATGGTAAAAGGAGTAGCAGTCACGCCGCTGGCAATGGATGTTCTGCGCTATCAATATGTGGGCTTGAACGATCCGCAAGGGTATATGTGCTACTGGCTCTCCGACCACTTGAGTGAGCTTCACTTTGAGGACGAGGAGTCCGATTATTACAAGCTTCGCGACGGTTATATCACTATTACTCCTTTGCAATTAAACATGACGAATACTGCCATGAAGGCAAAAATCGGCAAATGGTTTCAAGGCGCGAAGCAAAGCACTTAGCTGTTAACCACTCATGATTTTTAGGAGGAATGAACAAGTGAAACGTGTTCTTAGCCCAAAATGGACCCTTTCTTTATTCGCAGCCGTTGCTGTCTTTGGACTGGCAGCCTGCGGTTCCCAGCCTTCTTCCACATCACCAACCCCGGCGGCGAACACTGCAGCGACATCTGAGTCTGCCCCAGCCCCAGCCAAAATCGCAGGGTCGCTGAGCTTTTATACCTCCCAGCCAGATGCAGACGCGCAAGCATTGATCGAGGGTTTTTCGAAAAATAATCCGGAGGTAAAAGTAGAGCTGTTCCGATCCGGTACAGAGGAAGTGATGAGTCGCTTGCAGGCGGAGGCACAAGCTGGGCAGGTAAAAGTAGATGTGCTTTTGGTTGCGGATGCACCGACCTTTGCTAGCCTGAAAAAACAGGATTTGCTCATGCCGTATGCTTCGCCCGAGGCTAAGGACATTCCGGCGGAGTGGAAGGATGCAGAGGGCGCCTATACGGGAACCAAAGTGATGGCAACCGTTCTTGCAGTCAACAGCAGCAAGGTTGCCGCTCTTCCGGACAGTTGGAAGGTTCTGACCAGTCCGGAAGCCTCGAACAAAACGATTATGCCAAGTCCACTCTACTCTGGAGCAGCAGCCTATAACATAGGCGTACTTACTCGGCAGGCTGATTTTGGTTGGGACTACATAGCTGGACTCAAAGCAAACCAGATGACAGTCACTAAAGGCAATGGTGCCGTATTGAAAAGCGTCGCAGGCGGCGAGAAGGAATATGGGATGGTTGTGGATTACCTCGTAGCTCGGGCGAAAAAAGACGGCTCTCCAGTCGAGCTTATCTATCCAAACGAGGGTGTTCCTGTCATAACCGAACCAATCGGGATCATGAAAGCAACGAAAAATGCAGAGGCAGCAAAAGCGTTTGTCGATTATGTGCTCTCGGAGGAAGGACAGCAGCTTGCAAGCAGTCTTGGGTACACTCCGATCAGAAAAGGCATCGCTGCTCCGGAAGGGCTACGCGCTCAAGACCAGATCAAGGTGCTTTCTGCGAATACAGATGAACTTGAAGCGAACAGAGAGGCGGACAAAAAGAAATTTGGAGAGATGATGGGTGCAAAGTAACTGGCAGGCAGCAGTGTCCGAGCGAAAGATGGGGGAACGGCGAAAAATGACCGTGCCCCTGTCGTTGGAAAAGGCGGCCACATGGACCGTGCTGGTGCCGGTCGCCTTCTTTTTTATGTATCCGTTGTGGAAGTTGATCGCTCTTAGTGTGCAAACAGAAGCTGGAATCGGTCTTCGATACTTTGCGGATGTGATCACACATGTACGCACCTGGAACGCTATCGGTCACAGCGTTACGGCGGCAGGAGCTTCTACGCTCATCGCGTTAGTCATTGGTGTGTCGTTGGCTTGGTTATGCGCCTATACAGACATACGCTGGAAGTCTGCCATTCACGTACTTGCCCTGTTGCCATTGCTGATTCCCTCGTACGTGATGACCTTGGCCTGGACACAACTGGCAGGTCCGCAAGGGGTATTGAACCGGGCAGCGAGCTGGCTTTATGGTGGGCCTTTGGAGCTGTGGGACGTCTATGGCTTGGACGGGATCATTGTTGTAATGGGTCTAACGCATTATCCGTTGGTCTACATGCTCACGCTGTCCGTTCTGTATCGGATTCCCAAAGAACTGGAATGGGCGGCTCATTCTTCAGGGGCTACGGCTACGACCGTATTTCGCAAGGTGACACTCCCACTCGCCTTACCGGGAATTGCAGGAGGCGGACTGCTTGCTTTTATTTCTGGACTCGATAATTTTGGTGTCCCTGCGTTTCTCGGGATCCCGGAAAATATCCCTTTATTGAGTACGTTGATTTATGAGGAGGTCATCGGATTTGGACCGAGCGCTTTTGCGAGGGCTTCTGTCTTGTCTATTTTGCTTGGCGTGATAGCATTGGCGGGAACAGGAGTACAGTGGCTCTTTTTGCGTAAAAGCCGGGTAGACCAGACCAGTGCCGAGGACAAATCGATTCGCCGTCACTTGGAAAGGTATCGACGGGGTGTGGAGGTTCTTGTTGGACTCTTTTTGTTGGTGACGAGTGTGCTTCCTCTCTTGTCCATGGCAGCGAACGCTTTCATCAAGGCGTATGGGTTGCCTTTTGTTCCGCAAAATCTGACATGGAAGCATTTTGCGTTTGTTTTGTTTGACCATGTTGGAACGAGAGCGGCCATCGGCAATAGCCTGATGCTGGCCTGCTTGACTGGCGTCTTGTGCGTGGTGGCTGGAACATGGTTCGCTTACTGGCGCATCCATCGGCCTTCCTTTATGGGAAAAGTAATGGAAGGAGCTGTCGCTTTGCCGTATGCTTTGCCCGGTATGGTGCTTGGTCTGGCGATGATTTTAACGTGGATCGAGCCGATTCCTAGCTGGCAGCCAGGAATATATGGAACGGTTTGGCTCATTTTGATTGCGTATGTGACTCGCTTTTTGATCTTGCAAGTAAAAAGCAGTACGGTCTCCATTATGCAGGTGGGCAAGGAAGTAGAAGAAGCAGCACGGATCAACGGTGGTCGATTTTGGACGAGGTGGTCCCGGATATTGCTTCCGCTCTATGCACCGGGAATGGCAACAGGCTTGTTTCTGGTGTTCCTGACAGCTTTTACTGAATTGACAATATCATCGCTTCTGTGGTCATCCGGTTCGGAAACAATCGGTGTCGTTATTTTTAGCTTTGAGCAGGCGGGATCAACGACTCATAGCACGGCCCTTTCTTCGTTGATCGTAGTGGCCATCCTGCTGGCTTTGACAATGGGCGGTTTATGGAAACGATATTGGCAACGGAGGATACAGGGATGAACAGTGCAAGAGTGAAGGGCGTTTCCAAAAAATTCGGAGATGTGACGGCGCTCCACCATCTGGATCTACAAATTGGACAAGGGGAATTCGTTGCTTTGCTCGGGCCGAGCGGTTGCGGAAAAACGACACTGCTTAGGCTATTGGCGGGTTTTGAATCGCCTACCAGCGGAGAAATCTGGATCAATCAAGAGTGCGTAGCGGACCAGGCAAGAAGAAAGCCGCCAGAGGAGCGGCGGATTGGTATGGTGTTTCAGTCATTCGCACTTTGGCCGCATTTGACTGTCTATGAGAATGTCGTGTTTCCGTTGCAACATCAAAAGCACGTGCCTGCCGCTTACAAAGATAATCCAAAGGTACGGGTGGCCCAAATGCTGGAGATGGTCGGTCTTGGAGGAATGGAAGAGAGATTTCCCAATCAGCTCTCTGGTGGACAAAAGCAGCGCGTTGCTCTGGCGCGGGCCATCGTGTTTAACCCTACGCTGCTTCTGATGGACGAGCCATTGAGCAGTCTCGATGCAGAGCTGCGTATGCAAATGCGCAAGGAAATCCAATTTATTCACCGCGAGCTGGGGACTTCCATCGTCTACGTCACACACGATCAGTCAGAGGCACTGGCTATGGCGGATCAGATCGTCGTAATGAAAGGCGGCAGGGTGGAACAAGCAGGTAGCCCGCAGGATATATACTATTCGCCCCAATCGCCTTTTGTCGCCAAGTTTGTGGGACGGGCTAACTTCTTAAAAGGAAACTGGTCTTGCCCCAATACCTTTCTGTTGGAGAGACAAGGAGAGCCAGCGGTACCAATTGCTGTTTCCCGCGACTTTTCTTCCTTTCACGCTCAGCAAATATTGCCGGTTCGTCCCGATCAGTTGAAGCTCGCAGCGTGGCAGCAAGGAATGGAAGGCGTTATCGGAAAGGTATCTCATGTGCAATTTCAGGGGAGAGAACTGCTTTATTCCATCCGGGTCGGGGAGGATGACTGGGAGGTTGTCACGGACATCAGTCAGCGCTTTTCCTATGAGGAGCGTGTATGCGTAGAGGTTTGTGTATAGAAAGGGAAAGATAGCTAAGGGATTCTTCAATTGGATGAGCATGAACCATCTAAATCAATGCGACTCATTAAGAAAGGCGCTATTCAGTTTGATTCAACGAAAATGAACGTTCACAATAACTGGAAGCGAGCGTATAATCAAAGTCACAATCACGATCAAATAAGCAACAAAACACAATACGGCCTAGTTCCGAGATTCTCGGAAGCGGGGGAACCAATCTTTTGGGGTTAATCCTGAGTGATCAGGAGGGATGAGGAAAAGTCTTCTCTGCCATCCTACCCGTCAGCTAACCTCGTCGGTCAAAGCAGGGAAGGTCATGGATGGATAAAGTCTAGGCATATAATGCGCAACCAGGGGATTCCTTGGCGGGCGTGTGATAGGTCGATGCAGGCTTTTTCTTTGGGACCTTTGTTCTGGAGAAAAAGGATGGATCGGCCTATTTTTTATGGAAATACCGACGAGTAGCTTACGCGATACAGTCGTGAATGAAATGGTGTGGATCGCTGGGAGGAAAACGGTACGACATAAACCGCTGACAATCGAAATCAGGAAGACAGAGTACAGGGAGTCCTGAAAATGGGCGCCAGGTATTACGTAAGCCTGCGGATTTTCAACGCAAGTAAAAATCAAGCGTGCATGCTTGACTTTGCTTGCGTGTGGAAACTTCGCAGGCTTTTTGCATTTACGAAAAAACGAAGGATGAGGGATACCATGCCCAAAATGAAAGTCCATCAACTGACAAAAGTGTTCGGTAAGCAGCCTGAGCTGGCCTTGAAGCTGCTGGCGGAAGGACGTACGAAAGAACAAATTTACAAGCAAACGGGCCAGTCTATCGGGGTCAATCAGGTCAGCTTTGAAGTCGAGGAAGGTGAAATCTTCGTCATCATGGGCCTGTCCGGCAGCGGCAAATCAACCTTAATCAGACTGTGCAATCGATTGATTGACCCAACGAGCGGAAGCATCGAGATCGATGGGGAAGAAATTGTGGACATGAAGGCATCGGCTTTGCGCGAGGTGCGGAGGAAGAAGCTCGGGATGGTATTCCAAAATTTCGCCCTGTTTCCGCAGCGGACGGTTCGGGAAAACGTGGAGTTTGGTTTGGAGATTCAACAAGTACCACCAGGGCTCCGGCAAGAAAAAGCACGGGAAGCGCTCGCGCTCGTTGGACTAACCGAGTGGGAAAATGCGTACCCGGATCAATTGAGCGGAGGCATGCGCCAGCGAGTCGGATTGGCGCGGGCGTTGGCTAATAATCCAGATATTCTCTTGATGGACGAAGCGTTCAGTGCACTGGACCCGCTCATTCGAAAAGATATGCAGGATGAGCTGCTGGAGCTTCAGATGACGATGAAAAAGACGATCCTGTTTATTACACATGACTTGCACGAAGCGTTGCGGCTGGGCGACCGGATTGCCTTTATGAAAGACGGGCAGATCATTCAAATCGGCCGCCCAGAAGAAATCATGGCAGACCCAGCGGATGAATTCGTGCGGAAATTCGTGGAGGATGCCGACCTGTCCAGGGTGCTCGTTGCTGAAAATGTGATGAAACGGGCAGAAGCAATCACACCTGACAAAGGGGCGCGAGTGGCGCTACAACTCATGATGGATAACGGCGTGTCCAGCTTGTACGTCGTGGACAAAAAGCGCACACTGCTTGGCTTGATTACGGCGTATGACGTATCACTCGCGATCAGTACGGGAGATTCGCTGGAGACGATCATGAAAACCGACCTCCCTACCGTTTCACCTGACGCACGTCTGCACAGTTTGTTCCCGATGATGGCAGACCTGCACGTCCCGATTGCGGTAGTGGGCGAGCAGCAGCGTTTGTTGGGTGTCGTCGTAAAAGGAGCGGTGCTAGGTGGGCTGGTAGGAAAAGTAAATGTCCAAGAGCATCAGAGAACAGAGGTGATGAGTGATGGACGCCTTGCCTAAGCTGCCGATTGGCGAATGGATGGAAGGGTTCGTGGAGGTACTGGGCCATTACAAAGGGGTATTGTTTGATCCGGTGTCGATCGTCATTTCCACGATGGTGACTTACTGTTCCACGGTTTTGGCAGAGATACCTTCGCTGATTCTCATCTTGCTGCTGGGGGCCGCTACGTGGGTTTTTGCAGGGAGAGCGTCCATGGTCTTTACGGTTATCGGACTTTCTCTCATTCACAATTTGGGGTACTGGGATGAAACGATGGAGACATTGGGACTCGTCCTCACTTCCGCGATTATTTCGATCGCTATCGGGATTCCGGTGGGCATTCTTTGCGCGAGACACGATACGTTTCGTAATCTCGTCACGCCAGTACTGGATTTGATGCAGACGATGCCAGCGTTCGTTTATTTGATTCCCGCGATCTTTTTCTTCGGCTTGGGCGAGGTGCCGGGAGTCATTGCCTCCGTTATTTTTGCTTTGCCGCCAATCGTGCGTCTTACGAACTTAGGCATACGCCAGGTCCCAGCGGAAATGGAGGAAGCGGCGGACGCCTTTGGCGCAACTGGGTGGCAAAAGCTCGTGAAAGTACAACTGCCTTATGCGAAATCGACGATCTTGGCGGGCGTCAATCAGTGCATCATGCTCGCCCTGTCGATGGTGGTCATAGCGGCTATGATCGGGGCGAAAGGCTTGGGGGCGGACGTATATCGTGCTGTTTCGCAAGTGGATATAGGAAGAGGATTCGAGGCGGGACTATCTATCGTGATTATCGCTATCGTCTTGGATCGGCTTACTCAACATGCAGGAAAAAAGGAGAGAAACACATAATGAACAAAACGGTTCCAGCTTTACTGGCAGTGATGATGGGAGCGACAGCTTGGCTTGCAGGCTGCTCCAGTCAAAACACAAACACACAATTACCGACAGCAACGGTGGTCGGTCCGATTGCTTCTGAGAAGTTGGACAACGCGCTAGGAGAAAAGCTCGACTACAAAATCATCGGAATCGACGCAGGAGCAGGCTCGATGGTGAAGACAGAGGAAGTCATGAACCTGTATGGCTTGGATAAATGGCAGCTTGTCGAAGGCTCAGATGCAGCAATGACAGCAGCTTTGATCAAAGCCTACGAAGCGAAGGAACCGATTATCATTACGGGCTGGACGCCACATTGGATGTTTAAAAAGATGGATTTGAAATACTTGGCAGACCCGAAGAACGGCTTTGGCGGTGCGGAACAAATCCATACCATCGTGCGCAAAGGGCTGAGAGAGGAACAGCCTGCTGCCTATCACTTTCTGGATAAGTTCTGCTGGGAGCCAGCCGATATGGAGTCAGTCATGGTTCAAATGATTGACGGAAAAGATCCGGAAGTGGCCGCTGCGGAATGGGTAAAAAACAACGAAGCCAAAGTAGCGAAATGGGTGGAGGGCATCCAGCCTGTCCAAAAAGAGAAGCTGACGCTCGCTTATGTAGCATGGGATTCCGAGATTGCCAGCTCGCACGTCGTAGAGCATGTGCTGGAGCAGAAGCTGGGGTATGAAGTCGAACTGAGTCAGGTGCAGACTGGACCGATGTGGGCAGGAGTGGCCATTGGGGATGTAGATGGAATAGTTGCGGCGTGGCTGCCGTCTACAGATACGAGCTATTTGAAGAAATTTGGTGGGCAAATCGAGGATTTGGGTCCGAATCTCGACGGAACCAAAATCGGACTCGTAGTTCCTTCGTACATGAACATCTCGTCCATCGAGGATCTTCAATAAGGAAAGGGGAGGCGCTGCTATGAAGCACTATCTCGTAATGGGCAAGGGGGAAGCTTTCACTTCTTTTATCCAGACACTATGCTGCGATCGTTTGCCTGCTTTTTGGGGAAGGAATCCCGGCGCCTTTTCATTGACAGCGGGGCCTGGAGACCAGACGATTCAGCGTTTTTTGCCCATCTCATTTGACGAGTGCTACCGCGATCAGGAATCTTTGCTGCTCTACCATTCCGTCTACATCTTCCCCGATGAGTGGGCGGAGGGGAGCGACTTCGTTACACTGTTCAAGCAGCTGGGCACCTGCCGGATTTTTGTGATGACGCAGGAGCATCGGAACGCGATGTTATACAAGGCGCTCGGGGCAAATCACGTCATCGTGAGCCAGCCCGGGTATAAAGGCTACGGCTGGCTGGCTGAACAGATGAGTGGGTAAGAGTGGAATAGAAAAGGCTTCGCCTGCAGATGAGGCGGAGCCTTGTTTTCGTGACATTAGCCCAACATTTTTTCGAAGTCCTTGTCCAATACATAAACCTCGATCCGTTCACCCATTTTCGTGCTGATGTCGCTATGACTGGATAGTACCTTGCAGCTTGTCAGCTTTTCTACGATTTCTTCCGATTCTTCGCTGTACATTTCACGGAGAACCTCGCGCATTTCTTTGACGATGCGGCGGCCTTTATCATGACTGGACAGATGCTTTTCTTCGACGGTGAGAACACCTTTGAATCTGACGATAACCATATCACCGACAATGTAGGTCTTCGCTTCCTGTGGACCTCGTCCAATCAGATCGCGCTGAAATTTTATGAATGCTTCGCTGATTTCTGCTTCCAGCTTTTTTTTGTTAGAGATGGCCAAACGCCATACCTCCCATAATTTATCATTGTGCCTAATATTACTCAGCCGTCTTGAGGCTGTCAAACAAATAGGTTAATAATGTGAAAACGCAAGAGAAACGATGAAATATCATGATCGGATGAGGGCTGATAGGTTTAAATCGCTTACATGGATAAAGAATGCAAAAATCGTCTGAAAAAGACTGAAATAGGACATTAACATCCGTTTATGCCGGACGTATAATGAGACTCGTAACCAACAATTGCAAATATGGCCAAATCCCGAGGCACTCGGGAACGGAGGACCCAATCAGTAGGGGTTAATCCCACGTATGAATCGTGGGAGGGATGAGAAACTCTTTCGCCATCCTACCCGTCAGCTAACTTCGTCGGCTAAAGCGAGGGAGGTCTAAAGACCGCCTGTTTGAGGAGGCCTTTTTGTTATCCATTTAGGACGACAAGGGTTTACTCGAAACGTAATGCAGGTCTTTTCGTTTTGCTCAAAAACGGCTAATGACCGTTTTACTCACAAGTAAATAACTGTTTTTTTGAAAAAGGAAACGGGAGACAAAACGCAAAGAAGGCAACTTCAAGTCGGCTGGGCGTTAGGTAGACCAATGAGTACTTTTTCTCCGATACAAAGAATCGTTTTATTTGCCGTGGAAGCGGGCGACTTCGTTCGTCTGTTCATCTTCAGCTCGGTCAAATGTGGCGATCTTTCGGGGAAATCGTAAGCATTGGTCTATTTTTTTCTCAAATGGCAGGTTTTTTTCAAAAAAGGAAGCCTGTGCAGGGGGAAGCGAGAGAGACGAGTCAGCAAGACTTTACGGGATAGTCAGTACCAGAAAAAAGGAGGGACATTGCATGGACGTGGTTTCCATACTGCTCTTGGCGCTTTCATTCGGTGTATTTTTTGCACTCATCAAGTTTTGTGACGCCGTGGTAAGAGAACAGGGAGGGAAAGAGAAATGATCTGGTTGCTTTTGATTATGGCAGGGCTTGCGATGTACCTGTGCCACGCATTGATTTACCCGGAAAAATACTAGGGGTTACCTGAATCATTCGTTTATTTGGAACCATTTTTTAGAGGGAGTAGGAGGAACTGTCGTGGACTTTATACAAATAGCGTTGGTTTTGGTGGTGCTTTTCGTGCTCGCCATACCAATGGGAAAATATTTGGCACGCTCCTTTTCGCTGGAGACGACTCGGTTGGACCGTGTTTTTGGTGGGTTGGAAAAAGCGATATACAAGCTGTCTGGTATTCGCGTAACAGATATGACCTGGAAGCAGTACGCAATGGCTGTTTTGGTCAGCAACATGTCGATGGTAGCCATTGCCTATCTCTTGCTTCGTTTGCAAGGGATGCTGCCTGGAAACCCAAGTGGTATTGCGGCGATGGAGCCGTTGCTTTCCTTTAATACGGCTGTCAGCTTTTTGACGAATACGAATCTTCAGCATTACAGCGGGGAGAGCGGATTGTCGTATCTATCGCAAATGCTGGTCATTATTTACCTGATGTTTACCACACCAGCGACAGGGATCGCGGTCGTGATGGCCTTCATGCGTGGGCTGACAGGGCAGCGTAGCATCGGTAACTACTACGTAGACCTAGTACGTGCTCATATACGTGTGTTGATTCCACTGGCCATTGTCGTGACACTGCTCTTGGTGTCCCAAGGCGTGCCGCAGACGATGGAGCCGACCGCAACAGCGACAACCATTGGTGGAACGGAGCAACAAATCGCTCGCGGTCCAGTTGCTTCACTCGTATCGATTAAGCATTTGGGAACAAACGGAGGCGGATTCTTCGGGGTAAACTCCTCGCATCCATTTGAAAACCCGACTCCGCTGACAAATGTGATCGAAATTTTGTCGATGTTCTTGATCCCGGCGGCACTGCCATTCGCATTCGGCTTCATGGCGAAGAGCCGCAAGCAAGGCTGGGTTATTTTTGGAGCGATGTTCGTGATGTTCCTGGCGTTCCTGATTACGGCGTATGCCAATGAAGGAAACGGCAACCCGGCGCTGGCACGGGCTGGTCTGTCACAAGAAATGGGCAGCATGGAAGGAAAAGAAGTCCGCTTTGGTATCGCACAAAGCACCTTGTTCACCGCCGTGACAACAGCGGCAACAACAGGAACTGTGAACAACATGCACGATACATTGACACCACTTGGCGGCTTGGTTCCGCTCGGTGAAATGATGCTCAACTGCGTATTCGGCGGAGATGGCGTCGGAACGGTTAACATTTTGATGTATGCGATTTTGGCTGTATTTTTGGCGGGCTTGATGGTAGGGCGTACGCCTGAATTCCTCGGCCGCAAGATCGAAGGAAAAGAGATGAAGCTGATCGCCATCGCGATTCTCGTTCATCCCCTGATTATTTTGGCGCCTACCGCTATTGCATTGGCAACAGAAATGGGATCGTCCGCAGTGTCGAACCCAGGCTTCCACGGCATTTCGCAAGTGCTGTACGAGTACACATCCTCGGCAGCCAACAACGGTTCCGGTTTTGAAGGATTGGGCGACAATACGCCATTCTGGAACATTTCTACCGGACTCGTCATGCTGTTTGGTCGATACGTCTCGATCATTACGATGCTGGCGGTAGCAGGCTCCTTGCTCGCAAAAACGCCGGTACCGGAAACGATGGGTACATTGCGCACAGACAATAGTGTATTCACAGTGATTTTGGTTGCAACTGTGTTGATCGTAGGCGCACTGACATTCCTGCCTGTGCTTGCTCTTGGACCAATCGCCGAGTGGCTTACGATCCGATGATAAGAGGAAGTTTAATAGCTCACTTTGAACATCGATTTGAAAATGAATACTAGAGGCAAAGGAGTAATTTTCCATGAGTAGAACGCGCACGGTTGCGCTTCCTAAAGATTTGTATCAACGGGCCTTTGTCGAGTCTTTCAAAAAACTGGACCCGCGTGTGATGATGAAAAATCCAGTCATGTTCGTGGTAGAGATCGGATTCTTCATCACGCTTCTCCTGACGTTTGTGCCCAATTTGTTTGGGGGAGCTTCGGACCCGTTTTACAACGGCATCGTCAGCTTGATCCTGTTCGTGACGATTTTGTTCGCCAACTTCGCAGAAGCCTTGGCAGAAGGTCGCGGCAAAGCACAGGCAGAGAGCTTGAAAAAAACGAAGCAGGACACGCAAGCAAAAAAAGTGGGGAAAGATGGTCGCATGCAAGTCGTCAGTTCCACAGAACTGCGAAAGGGCGATCTGGTGATAGTGGAAGCAGGTGAGCTGATTCCATCTGACGGGGAAATCGTCGAGGGTGTCGCCTCTGTGGACGAATCAGCGATTACAGGTGAATCCGCTCCGGTCATTAAAGAAGCAGGTGGTGACTTCAGCTCTGTCACGGGAGGCACACGTGTCGTCAGTGACCGCATCCGTGTCCGTGTGACGACTGATCCCGGCGAATCGTTTTTGGATCGCATGATTTCGCTGGTGGAAGGTGCGAAGAGACAGAAGACTCCGAATGAAATCGCGTTGAATACACTGTTGGTCAGCTTAACGTTGATTTTCCTGATCGTCTGCACGACTTTGCTGCCGATAGCCAACTATGTGAATGCAGCCATTCCGGTTGCGACTCTGATTGCTCTGCTCGTTTGCTTGATTCCGACCACGATTGGTGGACTCTTGTCAGCGATTGGGATTGCGGGTATGGACCGGGTCACACAATTTAACGTTATCGCCATGTCCGGTAAAGCCGTTGAAGCATCCGGAGACATCAACACTATTATTTTGGATAAAACAGGAACGATCACGCATGGTAACCGGATGGCTGCCGAGTTTGTCACCGTAGGCACCGTCAAAAGCACGGAATTAAACCGAGTAGCTGCACAAAGCTCGGTCTATGACGAAACACCGGAAGGACGCTCTGTTGTAGAGCTGGCGAAAAAACAAGGTCTGGCACTTGCTGAACTGAAATTGCCCGGTTCCGAAGGCGTGGAGTTCCGCGCTGAAACAAGAATGAGCGGGACGAATCTGGTAAGCGGCGTCCTCATTCGCAAAGGAGCCGTCGATGCCATCAAGAAATACGTGACAGAGCAAGGGGGCAGCATCCCTGCTGACTTGGATGAAAAAGCAAACCGGATTGCAACGGCGGGCGGCACGCCATTGGCTGTAGCAGAAGGTAATACGATTCTCGGTTTGATTTACTTGAAGGATACCGTAAAGCCAGGGATGCGCGAACGCTTTGAAGAGCTGCGCCGCATGGGAATTCGTACAGTAATGTGCACAGGGGATAACCCGCTGACAGCAGCGACGATTGCCCGCGAAGCAGGTGTGGACGATTTCGTAGCCGAAGCCAAGCCAGAAGATAAGATAGCGCTGATCCGCAAAGAACAAGCGGCAGGCAAGCTCGTCGCCATGACGGGTGACGGTACGAATGACGCGCCAGCTCTCGCACAAGCCGATGTTGGTTTAGCGATGAACACGGGTACGGTAGCGGCGAAGGAAGCAGCGAATATGGTCGATCTGGATTCTGACCCGACTAAAATCATCGAGGTCGTAGCGATTGGCAAGCAGCTTTTGATGACACGCGGTGCATTGACGACGTTCAGTATCGCCAATGACGTAGCGAAATACTTCGCGATCATTCCTGCGATGTTCATGCTGGCGATCCCACAAATGAGTGCGCTCAACATCATGGGTCTGGCGACACCGCAAAGTGCGATTTTGTCCGCGTTGATCTTCAATGCGATCATCATCCCGATCCTGATTCCGCTGGCGATGAAAGGTGTGAAATACACGCCAATGAGCGCGACAAAGCTGCTTAGCCGCAACCTGGTGATCTATGGCTTGGGAGGAATTATCGTTCCGTTCGTGGGCATCAAGCTGATTGACTTGATTTTGACCGGATTGAATCTGGTGTAACTCATATTGAAAAAAGAAAGCTCAGGTGAACCGATATGATCTTGAAAAATTTGCGTCTCAGCCTCGTTTTGCTGCTGATTTGCGGCATTGCCTACCCGCTGGCGATGACAGGGATTGCACAGGTTGTCATGCCTGCACAGGCGAGCGGTAGTCTCATCACCGATGGGAGCGGCAAGGTGGTCGGCTCCGAACTGATTGGGCAGACCTTCACCGATCCGAAGTACTTCTGGGGACGCATTTCTTCTATTGATAACAATGCGTCAGGCTCTGGCTCGAACAACTACGCGCCATCCAACCCGGCCCTGATCGAACGTACGCAAAAGGATATCGCCGCATTTCTGGCAGCGAATCCTGGCGTAAAGCAGGAAGACATCCCTGCTGATTTGTTGACCAACTCCGCTTCTGGTCTGGACCCACATATCTCGCCAAAAGCTGCCCAGATCCAGGTGGAGCGTGTAGCCAAGGCGCGCAATCTCGAACCGGTACAACTACAGGCACTGATTGAAGCCAATACAGATGGAAGAAGCTTGGGTGTTTTCGGGGAGCCACGTGTCAATGTAGTGAAGCTGAATTTGGCTTTGGACGCAGTGAAAAAGTAAAGAATGAAGGAGGGCTGCGAGATGGTAGAGCAGTTTCGGCGAAAGTCGCCGGATGAAATCTTGCAGTCCATCTCCAGAATGCACCGGGGCAGGCTAAAAATCATTCTGGGGGCAGTCAGTGGTTCAGGGAAAACCTATCACCTGTTAATGGAAGGGCAGACACTTAAGAAAAAAGGGATTGATGTGGTCGTAGCTGGCTCAGGTGAGGCCACTCATCCCAAGCTGGCACAAAAGCGGGAGGGCTTGGAGCAAATCAAGCCGATCGTCTGGTATACCCTCGGGGAAGCGAGACATGATCTGGACGTTGCAGCCATTATCGAACGAGACCCGGAAGTCGTGCTCGTAGACGGTTTGGCTCATCGCAATCGTCCAGATGCTCCGCGTCCAACCAGGCTCGACGATGTTCAGTTTTTGCTGAATAACAATATTAGTGTGATTGCTACGGTCAACATTTACGAATTGGCCGGGATGAAAGAGATGGCAGAGCGACTGACGAAGGCAGAGGTGCGGATTGACCAGTGTGTCCCGGAAGATACGCTTGCCATGGCAGACGAGGTGAAACTGCTCGATGTTACGCCAGAAGCCATTCTGAAACGGCTACAAGAAGACGATCGCAACCCGACTCGAACCAAGCATCCGTTGTTTCGTAGAGACAATCTGCATATGCTGCGGGAACTCGCTCTTCGGTTCGTAGCTACGGGTGTAAACGAGGATTTAGAGGATTATCGGGAGAAACACGGCATGGTGGGGGCTTCAGGAGCCACAGAGAAGGTGCTGGTTTCTGCCCAGTATCATTGGAACGGCTCGATATTGGTTCGGCGCGGACAACAGGTTGCCAAGCGGCTCGGCGGAGAGCTCTTGGTCGTCTGTTTTCTCCCTTTATCCAAGAAGCTGACGAAGGAAGAAGCGACTTTTAAGAGATCCATCGGAAAGCTCGTGGACAAAGTCGGTGGTACTTTTGAAGAACAGGTGCTTGCACGTGAAAAGGACGTAGCAAATGAGCTCGTCGCTTATGCGATGGAGAATAATGTGACCCGAATCGTCATGGGGCAGTCCAAGCGTACGCGCTGGGAAGAGATATGGTACGGCTCCATCGTTCATAAGATTCTTCGGCAAACGAAAAATATCGATATCTTGATCGTGGCGGATCGTTCTGAGCGAGACGGTGAGCGCGTCATGCCGACCAAGCGAGAACAAGCGGTAACGACCAATCCGTACCGACGACTCTCCGATGAGGAGATGCAGCAGGAAATCGGGAAAATCAAGCGTGGGACGCTAAAAGTATATGTGGGAGCCGCACCTGGCGTCGGCAAGACATACACGATGCTCCGCGAAGGCAACGAGCTCGCCGAAAATGGCATCGATGTGGTGATTGGGCTTTTGGAAACGCATGGACGAAAAGAAACGATTGAGCAGGTAGGGGGACTTCCTCTCATCTCGCGCAAGCGCATTCCATACAAAAACGTGACGTTAGAAGAAATGGACACGAACGAAATTATCCGGCGAAATCCGGAGGTCGTACTAGTGGATGAGCTGGCACATACGAATGTGCCGGGAAGTGCCTATGAGAAGCGATACCACGATGTAGAGAAGATTTTGGCTGCGGGTATTTCCGTCATATCTACGATGAATATTCAGCACCTCGAGAGCTTGAACGACAGCGTCGAGCAAATCACGGGAATCCGCGTGCGAGAGACGGTGCCGGACCATATTCTGCATCAGGCAGATGAGGTAGAGCTGATTGATATTTCCCCCAAAGCATTGCGTCAGCGGATGCGGGAGGGCAATATTTACGCGATGGAAAAGGTGGAGCAGTCGCTGACCAACTTTTTCAAAACAGGGAATTTGATCGCGCTTCGAGAGCTGGCCTTGCGTGAAGTGGCGGACGACGTAGACGAACGCCTGGAGGCATGGGAGCGACGAACGCTGCGTGGGCCTTGGCGGCAGCAGGAAGTCATTTTTGTCTGTGTGAATTTGCGGGCAGACAGTGAACGATTGATTCGCAGAGGGTTTCGAATTGCTTATCGGCTGAAGGCGTCCTGGCATGTAGCTTACGTGCAGGATCATCCGTCGCTGACAGAAGAGGAAGAGACGCAGCTGGCGAAGCTGAAGGCACTAACAGAGCGTCTCGGAGGTCGTTTTGAACGATACGAAGCCCCTTCCAGACGCAAGGTTTTCACCAAGCTGGTTTTGCATATGAACGAAAAAGGAACGACGCAGGTCGTCATCGGGCAGTCGGCGCGGACCCGCTGGAAGGAAATTCTCGAGGGGTCGGTCATTCAGCGATTATTGCGGGAGGTCCGACACATGGATGTGCTGGTCGTGGCGGATCACGCACCCGATATGATGTGAGGGAGGGTAATGATGGGCACAGAAAAAGAAGGGCAATGGGACCAAAGCGTGGCAGACGCCTATAGCCGTTTGGAGTGCCTGATACGAGAGCCAACTACGGAGGCAGAGTTGTTTTCCAGGCTGATACGGGTCTACCTGGAGGAAGAAGAGGTGCGTATACGGCAAAAGCTAAAGCGCAAATCCTCACAGCGAATCTCTCGCGTCATGCATGAGCGGGTGGGTGAGTTTTTGTCCGGGCAGTTGGCCGGGCTTTCGTTTCAAGTGATCGACGGTCTGTTGTTTATGAAAAAAGACGAACAACTGGTAGGAGCGCTCAAATGCATCCCTGATCTCGGCAGCTACGATACGCCGTCCTGGAATGCGACGCTCGCCCGTTTTGCCAAGCAGTATCAGAAGCGGTTCAACCTGGCGCCAGAGAAGCTGCTATTCGTTATCTGCTCGCTCGCCAAAAGCTTGGATGCAGCCCATGCCAAGGAGTTGACCGGAATTGATGTGTGGTGTGGCGCAGCGCTAACGACTCCAGCCTATCGGGATGCGTTGCAGGTGTACGTAAACAAATATGTGGAAGTCATGGACGCGCTCCCGCAGCCTGTGAACCAAGTGTATTTTTTAAGCGCGGATGTCCATCCGAATGCACTTGCTTGCCAATTGCTGCGCGGGGAAAAAGCGTCTTTGCCAGATCGTTGGTTGCGGCCGTCCGTCGGTGATCTCATCCAATTTTTGCAAGGCAGGCTGTGATATACTTTTAGGGATGTTCATACAAATGAATTTCCTTGGGAGGGACTGTTTATAAACGTAAAAGTGGCTAGTATCCCGCATTTTACAGGAGCATATGTCTCTGGTACAGAATTAGCTCCGGACGCGCTTCGTACAGCAGGATTGATCGAGCAGTTGCAGCAGAATGGCTTGGAGGTGCAGGATGTAGGAAATCTGCATCTTCCCGATGAGTTGCCGCGCCATAATATTCCACCAGTTCGTAATTGGCCGGCTCCGCGTATGCTTTGGGATTTGCTGCAAAAGGACGCGCAAGAGTGGCTCAATACAGACGATTTTGTCTTGATGCTCGGCGGCGATTGCAGTTTGGTCGTTGCAACGGCGCAGGCTCATCAGGCTATTCATCAAGAGAAAGCGTATCTGCTGGTGTTAGACGGTCATCTGGATGCATTAGTGCCATCGGCTTCTCGCTGTATAGGGGCAGCAGGGATGGGATTGTGGTTTTTGCTTCAGGATCGTGGACAATGGATCGAACCAAGTGGCTGGGATGCAGAGCGAATCCGCCTTGTCGGCTGTCAGCAGATGCCAGCGGAGACGTTTGGCGTAGAGGTCATGACCTTGGCTCAGCTCACAGAAGGAAGCATTGTGGAACGAGTTTCTCATACGCTCCAATCGATCCCGCCTGATGCCAAAATCCTCGTTCATTTCGACGTAGATATCATGCACAAAGACGCGATGCCAGCGGCCTATTCTCCAAGTGAGACAGGATTGTCGCTGTCCGAAGCGGAGGCATTACTGGCGACTGTTTTGCGAGATTCGCGCGTGACCAGTATGGAAGTGACAGAATTCTCAGGGGTAAGGGATACCACAGGCGAGTATGCACAGAGGCTGGTAGAGTTGCTCGCTCGGTCCCTATCTGCACGTGTGTAAAGCCCTCCCATCTATGAAATAAATTCGATAACGAGTGAGCTCGGCAGACCTGATTTCGTTCAGGCTGTCGAGCTCTTTTTTTGGATCTTTCTTAGTTTTAGGAGGCAGAAAAGCTGGTGAGAAGAAAAAGCACAGGGCTCGCAGACCTTGACAACGCCTACCCAGTTGGAACTTTAAAAAGAGGACCACGCTTGTCGAACACTTCTTCCCTGAGAAACACCGCCCGTAGGGTGGCTTTGGATCGACGGTCCTCTTTTTAAAGTGGAGACGGACAGTCAATCCCCCACGCTGGCGTGTCAGAGTCGAAGAGAACTGTGCTTTTTCTTCTCCTCCACTATGTTGACTCAAACCCCAAGCAATAAGCTTTAAAGCACCATTTTTGACAGGAAAATAAGATTTTTTAAAAATAAGGAGAAAGGATTTTCCAGCAAATTCGTACTAGTGTTGAATCAACCAAATTGGAAGCTGCGCAGCATTCCCCACTGGCTGATCGGTTATAGATGGAGGAGTAGTAAAAATGCCGGACGATCGGGAATTGATCGAGCAAATCCTGGCTGGCAATCATCAGCTGTACAGTCAGATTATCGACAGGTACAAGGGCAAGATCGTGACTTACTTGTACAAAATGATTGGCAACATGGCGGACGCACAGGAATTGGCTCAAGACGTGTTTACCAAAACCTTTTACCTATTGAAAGACTATCGGCCTGAGCACAAGTTTTCTTCATGGCTGTATCGCATAGCGAGCAATCATTGTCTCGATGAAATACGAAGACGCAAAAGAACGGAGCGGACGGCAATCGTGGAGGAACAGATCGTTGATCCAGAGACACCAGAAACCGCCCTGTTAAAAAAGGAACGGGACGCCCAGCTGGAACGAAGTATCATGCTGCTGGATGAGGAGTACCGCGAGGTGTTCGTCCTGCACTACTTAAAGCGACTGTCGTATCGAGAAATCAGCGAGCGACTGTCTCTTACGGAGAGCGCTGTTCAAATGCGTTTGTTCCGTGCTCGTAAAGAGTTGAAAAAAAGCCTGATGAAAACAATGGGAGGGGGAGATGTTCATGAAATGCTTCATGTTTAATCGATTGAAGCTATATGCCAATGGCGAGCTCTCCCCTGCCGCAAGCAAAGGACTGGAGCAGCATGCAGTAGAATGCCCACAATGTCAAATCAAGCTGCAAGAGTGGGTAGATCACATGCTGGAAGAGGAATTTTCCACTTATCCGGAAGTTCCTGTACCCGATACGTTTACGGACGAGGTCATGAGTAAACTGTTCGAAACAGCTCCCGCACGCACTGCACGGAAGCACTCCTCCCGAACCAGAAGACAAAGGGGCTGGGATATTGTGAAGAAGACAGGATTGGTAGTAGCAGGACTTACGGCGTTGGTCGTGACAGGAACGGTTGTATCACCTACGTTTGCGAATTATGTGAATAGCTTGTTCCAGATTGAAAAGGATGCGGATAGCGGCATGAAAAATGCTGTTAATAAAGGCCTTGTCCAAAAGCTGGAGCAGAAGGTAACTGATCAAGGGATTACTTTCGAAGCCAAAGAGTTGATGGCTGACTCGATGAGGATTGTATTTATCTTTGATATGTACGACCAGAATGGCAAGCAGATAGAAGACCACTCTATGAAGCTTCAGTTAATTGATTCGAACGGAAAAGATTGGTTGGCGGAGGATGGAAGAGAGGAGTCTGGGAGTAATCATGGACAGTTTTTTATCACTGAGGTGAGCTTGAACGATATTTTCGAATCGGCGGAGGCTACTCCTGAACAACTAACCTTGAAAATCGTACCAACAGACATAGAAGGCAAGAAAGGGAAGTGGGACTTGGAAATTCCGGTCGATATGAAGAAAGCGAAAGAAGCGACCAAAACGGTTGCGTTCAAAGACGCCGTGTATCAATCACCACAAGGGCTTGAGCTTAAACTGAAACAAATCGAAGTCTCCCCAAGTGCGACACGGGTTATGCTGGATTCAACGGTTCCAAAAACAGCTTACGTAGAGTTTGAACGGGCAGTGCTCATGTATGATAAGGATCATCCGGGAGGAGTCCACATCACAAACAAAAAAGTCGAACCTACTTTATCAGGAGGTGATATCGCATACGAAATTACCAACGAGAAAGGTGAGGTTGTGGCAGCTCGGGATATGTTTGTATTAGATGAAGGAATCGCGAAAAAGAAGAATGTTCTTTACGTCTCTGGACTGTCCAGTAAACAAGAAGGCGATATCATGAAGTGGTGGCATACATTTGGCCCGCTACAGGGTGAACAAAAGTTAAAGTTTCAGCTCCAAAAAGTTTATGAGAACAAACTGGCTTCTCCCAAATTCGACCTCATTCCAGAAGAATTAAACAAGAAGGCAGCGACTTTCAAGGATGAGACAGGCAGTTCGTTTACATTCTCCTCTTTTTCGTGGACACCTGCTAGCAGGGAGGAAAAAGGCAAGGCTGTGATAACTGTAGAGGGTACACTAGGAAAAGATGTGGTCTCCATCAAATATTGGTATGTAAAGGATGAAAACGGAAAGATTTACTATGCGACATTGAGACCAGAAAGCACTAGAGATAAAGATGGACGCGTACTTGTCAAAGGAGAGCTGGTCATTCCGAAATTGGAGCAAGTACCGAAAAAACTTACTATTTGCTATCCCGAATATACGGTGGAGCACCACGTGAATTGGGAAGTGCCATTTGAAATCAAATAGATGAAAGACAGACAGGGGAAGAGGCTGAAAGAGGCCTCTTCTTTTTTATTTCGATAACTGATGCTAGAATTTTTTAAAAGTGGAGAAAGGTTTTTCCAGCCAATCCGTATTAGCTTATGAATCAACCAAAACGGAAGCTGCGCAGCATTCCCCGCTGGCTTGATCTGTAATAGATGGAGGAGTAGCAAAATGCCGGACGATCAGGAACTAATCGAGCCAATCTGGCTGGCGATCATGAGCAGTACAGACAAATTGTCGACAGATACAAGGGCAAGATCGTTGGCTATTTGTACAGGATGATCGGCAACATGCCAGACGCACAGGATTTGGCTCAAGACGTGTTTATCAAAACCTTTTATCGTTTAAACGACTATCGGCCTGAGTACAGGTTTTCTTCATGGCTGTATCGAATTGCGAGCAATCATTGTTTCGATGAATTGCGAAAACGTATATGAAGAAAGCCAAGGAAGCGACGAAAACGGTTGTCTTCCAGAATGCGGCTTTTCAATCGCCACAAGGTCTAGGGATTGAATTGAAAAATATCGAATTTTCCCCAAGTGCGACACGGATCATGCTGGATACTATTTCTCCAAAATCAGCTTATTTGGACGTTGAACGAACGTCGATCCTATACGATAAGAAAAATCCGCGAGGCGGTCATATCACAGAAAAAGAGCGTGATCCTGCTTTTTCGGGAGAGAATATGATGTACGAAATCACCAATGAAAAAGGGGAAGTGGTAGCAGCTTGGGATTTGAAATCATTGGATGATGGGATTAATAAAAAGCAGAATATTCTTCGGACACCGAGAACAGAAGAAGAAGCGGAAGAAGGACCAGAGGGCGATGTTTTGAATTGGTGGCATACATTTAGCCCGATAAAGGGCGAACAAAAATTAAAGCTTGAGCTTCAGAAGATTTATGAGAAAAAACTGGCTTCGCCTAAATTTGATCTGGTTCCAACAGAACTAGACAAGAAAGGTGCGACTTTCAAGGATGAGTCAACAGGCAGTACCTTTACATTCTCTTCTTATGCATGGAAGCCAGGTAACGGCGAAGATCTAGGTGAGGCCGTAATGACTATAGAGGGTACATTAGGAAAAGGCATAGTCGAGAACCAGGATTGGTTTGTAAAGGATGAAAATGGGAAGGCTTACTCTGCGACAGTGATTACTGAAAGTACCAGAGACAAGGACGGACAGGTACAGATTAAAGGTGAGATCTCGATTCCGATCTTGAAGCAAGAACTGAAAAAACTCACGGTATCCTACGCTACCTATATGGTGGAACATGACGTGAAGTGGGAAGTACCTTTTGAAATCAAATAGTTCAAAGAAAAGGAAGAGGCCGACAGTGGCCTCTTCTTTTTCATCACAGGAGCTGGTTTTTATGATTTGTGTACGTAAGGCCCCAACTGTTGACGAGTAAAGGTATAACGCGAATTTTCGTTCTTTAGCCACATATTCCCCTTCACAATGAGAATGTACACCGCAACGATGAAGTAGCCCGTCCCAATGATCCAGTCTGACGTCGTTACCATGCCAGTGGAGATAATGTGCCGGATATACCATACCCCGATCGGGATGTGGAAGACGATAACGGCGAACAAGCCCGGATTGTAGAGCATTTTCGCTTTTAGATTCGCAAAAATTCCATGCCAGATAAACTGGAAGAAGCCCATGAGAATCGGTGCCAAACCGAGCCAGACGACCGTCGGGAACAAGAGGGGAACCAGATAAAAGACATAGGCAATGACGAGATTGATGATCATCGCAGAATGTGGATTCAGCGGGTATCGCTCTGGATGGCTGCTTTTGAAAATCAATCCGTTAAACAGTCCGGCAAAATATCCGGGCCAACGATACTCTTCATACTGATGAACAAGGATGGCGACGAAGCTTAGCCACAACAGCCGCTCGATAACAGGAATAGTACTCCATTGAATCATCAAATACAGACCAACGCCAACTGCCACTAGCAGACCGAAATCAGACCAATATTTTCGCAAAAAGTCCATCTGTCTCTCCCCCTATTTCCTATTGTTCATGAAAATAGCGTGCGAATAACAAATCAATCTGTTGTTCTACCGAAGCAACCTCGATGCCAGCGCCTGTAGACAATATCGACTTGAGCAAGGCTGGCAGAAAAATCGCTCCAAACAGCTGCATGATCATCATCAGGAGAACCTCATGGCTTTCTTCGTGGGTGATTTCTTTCAAAACACCCTCAATCTTCACAAACCCAATGCTTTTGAGAAATTGACCGTACTCATATTGCGAGGTAAATACAGCGCCACCAAGTGAGAAGATTCGCAAAACCAGCTCAGGATATTGCTGAATGATCTGCACATAGCTGATTAAAAACTGCTTGAGTCGTTCTTGGGGAAGCAGAGATGTGTTATCCAAGATATCAAATGTAGCTGTAAAGCTTCCTAGAAATGCACTGAGGGCTTCATTGATGAGCTTATCCTTGGAACCGAAATAGTAGTTCACCAAAGCTACGTTAGTACCGGAATCGGCTGCGATTTTCCGCACCGTCACACTTTCGAAACCCTCCATCTTGATCAAATCCAGTGTCGATTGCAAAATTTTCGCTTTCGTTTCGCTGTTTTTATCTACCTGTGACATGACCAACCTCCTTTTTATTGGAAGCAAAAAAGATTTGTTAAACAACGCTTTAAACATTGTTTAATTTTATGGTAGCACTTCCCAACCGGGATGACAATGATTTGTTGGCACATCAGCGGAGCTTTTCGCGTATACCTAATAGGCAATGGGAAAGAGGTGACCACATATGAGCGGATGGCTCGCACTCCTGCTCGTTTCCCTGGCCATCAGCATGGACAGTGTCAGTGTAGGATTGACGTATGGTTTACGGAACATGAGAATTCCCTTTTTGTCGCTCGTCGTCGTTTCCGGTTGTTCGTTTGTTGTTGTATATGGTGTCATGCTCGTAGGCTCATCCCTCACCGAATGGTTAACACCGGATATTGGCAAGTATATTGGTGCCGCGGTCTTGATCCTCATGGGTTTGTTTACTCTGTGGCGGCTCATTGCGACACGGTCGGGGACAGAGGCAGAGGAGTCTACTGCTGCGAGCTGCAACGCCTTTGTAGCCGCAGAAAAACAGGAAGAGCAGGAACCCATCGTATTATTGTCGCAGTTCCGCATTTTTGGTGTCATGATCCAGATTTTAAAAGATCCGTCAAAAGCCGATGCTGACCGTTCTGGGCATATTATGGGTTGGGAGGCCGTCATGCTGGGGCTTGCTCTGTCTTTGGATGCTTTCGGTGCAGGCATCAGCCTTACGTTTTTGGGATACTCGCCACTGCTCGTCGCTCTTTGTATCGCGGTGATGAGTGCCTTGCTTCTTGTGGTAGGAATTGCCCTCGGCAGGCGCGCAGGAAAAGCCAGCTGGTTGACGCGACTCACCTGGCTGCCGCCGATTTTATTGATTTGTATTGGTGTGGTGAAAAGCTTCAAATAACCGAAAGACCAATCACAGACCCGTCCAGATAAATGGACGGGTTGTTTTATTTTCTAGCTCATCTGCATACACATGAAAAGGAGTGAGATGTGGATGGAGGAGATGTAGGTGGATACACAGCCAATTCGAAAATGGTACACGCTGGCGGCGGCCGACGTGACCGAAGCCCTTCATAGTGATGCTGCGCAAGGGTTGACTCAGCAGGAGGCGGAGCGGCGACTGGCTAAACAAGGTGCCAACCAGTTGGCTGAACAAAAGCGAAAGCCTCTCTACTCGGTCTTTGTTGATCAGTTCAAGGATTTTATGGTACTCATCCTGTTCATTGCAACACTGATCTCGTACTTCCTCGGTGAGTACCTGGATGCGATTGCGATTATCGCGATCATCCTCATTAACGGCATCCTCGGTTTTATTCAGGAAGCCAAGGCTGAGCGATCCTTGCAAGCGCTAAAGGAGCTGGCATCCCCGATGGCCCGCGTCATCCGGGGCGGGCACATTTCCATGATACCGGCTTCGCGGCTGGTACCTGGTGATTTGGTGGAATTGGAGGCCGGGGACCGTATTCCCGCAGATTTACGTTTGCTTTCGGCCAATCGTCTAGAGGTAGAGGAGTCTGCGTTGACAGGGGAGTCTGTTCCCGTCGGAAAAAACGTGAAAAGACTGGAAATAGCCCAGGCATCTACTGTACCGCTTGGCGACCAAAAAAATCTCGCGTTCATGGGCACGATGGTGACCGGAGGAACAGGGAGCGGCATTGTCGTAGCGACAGGGATGAGCACGGAAATCGGGAAAATCGCGCACTTGATGAATACAGCGGAAGAAGCAGAAACCCCTTTGCAGCTGCGATTGGAGCAAATGGGTAAGATTCTCGTGGTCGTCGCTCTGCTGTTGACGATTGTGGTCATTGCTGCTGGTGTCTGGCATGGTCACGAGCTGTTTACGATGTTCCTCGCCGGGGTGAGTCTCGCAGTGGCGGCGATTCCGGAAGGCTTGCCGGCGATTGTGACTGTCGCGCTAGCGCTTGGCGTCCAGCGGATGATCCGCCGCAATGCGATCGTACGCAAACTCCCATCGGTCGAGACATTAGGCTGCGCCTCTGTCATTTGCTCCGATAAAACAGGGACTCTGACTCAAAATAAAATGACTGTTACCGAAGTGTGGCACAGCGATTCCACGTATGAAGTGAGCGGCAGCGGCTACGCGCCAGAGGGAGCCTTTCACTATCTAGGGAAAATGGTATCTCCCGCCCGTGACGGAGCGCTCTCGCAAATGATCCGAATCGCAGACCGATGCAACAACGCCCGTTTGACATGCGAGGAAGAAAGTACGCGCAATCTGCTCGGGATGGGCAAGACGTCACGCTTTTGGCAAGTCGTAGGCGACCCGACGGAAGGTGCTCTCAAGGTGCTTGCCGCGAAGGCAATGGGTGGCAATACAGAGCGCAGCAACCAAAAAAATCAAGGACAGCGTGTGGAGGAGCTCCCCTTTGATTCTGACCGCAAAATGATGTCCGTTGTCGAAAAGGGGACGGACGGTGTGTATTCCCTGCTGACCAAAGGCGCGGCGGAGGCATTGCTGGGGAGATCGACACACATTTTGTGGAAGGGAGAGCTCATACCACTCTCCGCGACGCTTCGTCACCAGATACTGGAGCAAACGGAACGGATGGCAGGCAAAGCGTTGCGCGTACTGGGCTTCGCGTATAAGACACTGCAAGGCTATCGCCCGGGACAGCCGATCGGCACCCTGGAAAACAATCTCGTCTTTGTCGGATTGGCCGGGATGATCGATCCACCGCGTGAAGAGGTGCGCCCAGCGATCAATCTGTGCCATCAAGCAGGAATCAAGACGGTCATGATTACAGGTGACCACAAGGTGACAGCAGAAGCAATCGCTCGGCAGATTGGCTTGATGCGTGGCTACGGAGAGGTGCTGGAGGGGCGGGAGCTGGAGGGTATGTCAGATGCGCAGCTCGCAGAGTACGCGGAACGAGTGACTGTCTATGCCCGTGTGTCTCCTGAGCACAAGCTGCGGATCGTCCGTGCCCTGCAAAGCCAAGGACATGTTGTCGCCATGACCGGAGACGGTGTCAATGATGCTCCTGCGATCAAGACCTCAGATATTGGGATCGCGATGGGGATTACCGGTACGGATGTGACGAAGGAAGCGGCCGATCTCGTGCTGCGCGACGATAACTTCGCCACGATTGTCGCTGCCGTCGAGGAAGGGCGCAACATCTATGACAACATTCGAAAGTTCATCCGTTATTTGCTCGCGTCCAACGTAGGTGAGATTCTGGTCATGTTTTTTGCAATGCTCCTCGGGCTTCCTTTGCCTTTGGTGCCAATCCAGATCCTGTGGGTCAATCTCGTGACGGACGGTTTGCCAGCCATGGCGCTGGGCATCGATCAGGCGGAGAAAGATACGATGTATCAGAAGCCGCGCAACAAAGCAGAGAACATATTCAGCCGGGGGTTGGGCTGGAAAATTATTAGCCGTGGTTTCCTCATCGGGGCTATGACGCTCTTGGCATTCTGGCTGACTCTCAAAGAGAATCCGAATGACCTGGTGCATGCCCAGACTGTCGCTTTCGTCACGTTGGTCATGGCCCAGCTGATTCACGTTTTCGATTGCCGGAGTCAATACAGCGTTTTTCATCGTAATGTATTTGAAAACAAATACCTCGTTTGGGCCGTGCTTTCGTCGATTGTGCTCGTAATCGGTGTGGTATACATGGAGGCACTTCAGCCGATCTTCAAAACAACGGATCTGAATCTGCGCGATTGGGCATTAATTTTGGTCGCGGCGGGAGTTCCTACGTTTGTCGCGGGAATCGGTGGGGTGCTAACCGGTGGCAAACAGCGCACAAGCAAAGAGAAACGCTCGGCTATGCGTACGGTTCGTCCTGACTAACCGAGCCGCCAAGGGGGAGAGGGAGCCATTGTGCGCTTGAGAAGGGGAGGATGGAAAAGACGTGGAAGGAGAATTTTCGCTGGAATCCTACTGATTGTGGTGGTATTGATCGTTTTGTTTATCGTTGTGGAACGCAGGGTAGAGCCGACGTTGATGTTGATTGCCCAAGCCAAGGCAGAGCAGGTCGCCAAGCTCGCCATTACCGATGCAGTCACCAAGCGCATGTCCCAGCAGGGTCTCGATGTCAACGAAGTCGTCATCATGGAGAAAGACGAGAATGGCAGCATCAAAGCGGTGAATTTTAATTTCAAAGAGTACTCCCGGATTGTGGGGGAAACGACAGCCCGTATTCAAAACCGCTTGAAGGAATTCGAGCAGGAGCATGTCCAGACAACCATACCACTAGGCTTGGCTACTAAAAACGTCTTTCTGGAGCACTTTGGGCCTGATATTCCGGTGTCGTTCGTTCCGATTGGAGCCGTCAAAACGAAGCTCGAAACAGGCTTGAAGCAAGCTGGAATCAACATGGTGCTGGTGACTGTCTACATTAATGTCGAAGTCGATTTGCGGGTCATTATCCCATTTGCGACCAAGCAACAAACGGTCACCACACAAATCCCGGTCTCCGAAGCCCTGATCGTCGGCAAGGTACCGACTTATTTATACGACAACCCGTCAGGCAAGCCCGATGTGCCGATGCCACGAAACAGCCAAATCCCAAGCCAGCCGTGATGTTTTTCGCTTATACGTGAACGATTTTCACATCTGTGAAAATTTTATTGAAACGTTTCAGAAATGGTGCCGTCCAATGTATAGAGACACACAAAAACAAGCAAGAACATTGGAGGCGTAAACAACATGAAAACAATCCGTACAGGCATGATGACAATCGCGGCACTGGCCGTTTTGGGAACTAGCGTGGTATCTGCAACCTCCGAACCAGTAAAAGAACTCTCCGTTAACATTAACGGTCAAGCAATCGCACAAGATGCGATCTTCGATAAAGGTCAACAAACCGTACTGGTTCCACTTCGTCCTGTTGCTGAAGCCCTTGGCTTCAAAGTAAGCTGGAACGACAAGGAAAAAGCAGCAGAAGTCCAAAGAGGCGCGATTACCAGCTACGCAAAAGCAGGAGAGGATCGCTATCCTTTCGCAAAAATGTACAAAACATTGGGAGCTGAGCCGCGTGTACTGAATGGCAGTACCTATGTGCCAGTTAAATTCGTAGACGAAATTCTGCAAGCAGAAGTGAATGTAACCGATGATACGGTAACTGTAGTGGAGGACGAAATCGCTCCTATGCGTACAGGGACCATTACGAACATCAGCAAATCCGATAAAGGCTACTCAGTTACACTGAACATCTATGAGTCTGGCATCATCCTGCACCTGACAGCAGACACCAAAATTACGGATGAAGCTGGTAAAGTGCTGAAGCCAGAAGACTTGAAGCTGGGTATGGCCGTAGATGCTACGACCGAAAAATTCATGGCAATGAGCTTGCCGCCACAAACGAGTGCGCTCAGCATCACGGTAAAAGGCGGCCTGGAGACTCAGGACATCCTGGGAACAACGGGAAAAGTAGCGAGCATCTCTGCTGATAAAGATGGCAACTACAAAATGCTCGTAGAGGGTCGCGGTATTACCGAAACCTCCCAAGAAAAAATCAACCTGAACATTACCGAGAAAACGGTGATCATCAATGCGCGAGACAACAAAGTACTCTCGCCAGCAGATCTGAAAGAGGATATGCAAGTAGTGGCCTTCTACGGCCCAATGATGACGAAGAGCCTGCCGCCGATCGGCACTGCTGTGAAAATCGTAGTAGAGTAAGAGAAAGAACGGGATGGCATTTGCTGTCCCGTTTTTTGCGTTCATGACTAGATCGAGTATTTCATACAGATGACGCGACCGAGCTTTTCCGACTCTCTTTCCTCATAGACAACAAAACCGTATCTCTCATAAAAAGGCACGACCCGGCTATTCCTCTCCAAAACGGCCAGATCGTGTTCCGTGACGGGCTGAAAAACCAATCGAGCACTATGATAAGGGAATTCCCTGATACACTTTCTTTTGTGGAAACTTTACAATAAATGTAGGATGATTGTCTCAAAAGGAGGAGCGCATGGGTACGTCGAGTGAAGTGCTTTCCCTGATGCAGTCCATCTTTGCCAACGTCAGCGATGCGATCCTGGTGATTGATAAAGAGGGGCGAATCGTAAAAGCCAATGCTGCGTTGGAGCAGATGACGGGCTGGACAGAAGAAGAGCTGATTCGAGATAAACATATTTGTGAGCTGTGTCTCGGAATGGCAACGTGTATGGAAGAAAAGAGCTGCACGGATTGCTTTTTTAAGCGCGTGCAAATGCCTTCATTCGAGATGAGGCTCCGAACGAAATCAGGTGTGGATTACCCTGTCGCTGCCAGCTCAGCGAGATTAGAGGATGAATCGCAGGGGAAGCTGGTTATGATTTTGCGTGATATGTCTGCGCAACAGCGAGTGGAAAAGGAGCGCTACCAGCACAAGCTGACGAATTTTGCGATCCAAGCGCAAGAAGAAGAACGAAAGCGCATCGCCCGGGAGCTGCATGATGGCGTAGGGCAGGCGCTTTATAGTATTTTAGTGGGATTAAACGTAGTCAGACAACGAGAATTGAGCGAGCTGGTTATGCAGCATGTCACGGAATTGGTGAATATGACTTCCAAGGCGATGGAGGAAGTGAAGCGCATGGCGCTGGAGCTGCGTCCGTCTGCACTGGATGATCTCGGTTTACTGCCTGCATTACGTTCGTTGATGAAACGGGTGGAAAAATCGTTTCATATCCAGGTGGAGCTGCATGTTCAGGGGGAGAAACGCAGATACTCTGCTGCGATGGAAACAGCGTTATACCGGATTGTACAGGAAGCCATGACCAATACGGCAAAATACGCAAAGGCGAGCCATCTGGGAATCATGTTCGAGAATAGGGAGAAGGAAATTGTCGTCACGATTGTGGATGACGGCGTAGGCTTTGAAGTAGAGAAAACATTGAACATCGGCAAAGGTCTCGGTGTGTTTGGCATGAAGGAGCGTGCCCAGTTGCTTGGCGGTACCGTTGATATTCGCTCCGCACCCGAGGAAGGAACGACGGTGATCGTCCGAATTCCGGTGCCGAAGGAGGGAGTAGAGGATGACCATTCGCGTCTTGATCGCTGATGATCATGCGATTGTACGCTCTGGGCTGGGGATGCTGATCAACGCCCAGGAGGATATGGAAGTCGTCGGTTATGCAGCCGACGGAAAAGAGGCATGTGAAAAAGCATGGGAAGTTAAGCCCAACGTCGTCTTGATGGATTTGAGCATGCCGCCTGGGGAAAACGGCTTGACGGCAACGGCCAGACTGAAGGAAACGGCACCAGACATTCAGGTGCTTGTGCTGACGATGCATGATGACGAGGAATACTTGTTTCGGGTTCTCCAAGCTGGTGCTGCCGGCTATATTTTAAAAAGCGCCCCTGACCTCGATTTGATCACGGCGATCCGTTCGGTCAATCGAGGCATGGCCTATTTGTATCCATCTGCGACGAAATCTCTGATCGAGGAATTTCTGCAAATGGTCAAGAACGGTGAGGAGCAGGCTAAGTACGACATCCTGACAGATCGGGAAAAAGAAGTACTGGTCTTGATTGCAAAGGGCTTTAGCAACAAGGAAATTGCCGAGCAGCTCACTGTTTCCGTCAAGACGGTGGAATCCCATAAAGCGCACATTATGGAAAAGCTACACCTACGTACGCGGCCTGATTTGGTACGGTATGCGATTAAGAAGGGCTGGCTGGATTTTGAGTAAAGTATTCCAAGGACGATCCCAATACGGGGTCGTCTTTCTTTTGTGTCGAATCTGTGACCAAAAATGGACATAAAAAGGTCGAAATCAGGGGTTTCCCGGAACATTTTAGGGGATTTCCCCGAATTACTTCCAAGGGGTTCCAGGGGTAGAATGAAGTCGTAAAAACTACACCGCGCCCATGAGGCACGTAGGAAAGGAGAAGAGCGCGATGGAGACGCAAGTTGACAAGGCGGAGAAAGGCAAGAAATCAAAATCCAGCAAGCTGCAAACGGACCAGGAAGACTTGAAAGGAACGTTTGTCGCGGTTCTGATCGTTGGAGGTATCATTCTAGTCGGTTGGTTGGGTGTATTCGGGCTTTTCCTGGATAGGGCGTAATACGGAGGTAAAGGAGGGTACTTATGCATTTGCATCGCTATGAAAAAATCTGGTTAATGCTCGGCGCAGGCGGTTTGGCCTTATTTATTGTATTGTTGTGCGTCAATGCGTTTGCCATGGGAATGGCTCCGCCAAGTAATATGGAAATGATTGATCCGGAGAGGGTAACGGAGACACCTCCTTTTGATAAACCAGGCTTGAAACAGATAGGAGACAACGAATACGACGCTTACATGACAGCATTTGCGTTCGGCTTCTCTCCGACCAAGATGGAAATACCAGTGGGCGCAACGGTGAATTTCCACGTCACGAGTCCAGACGTTATTCACGGATTCCAGATTCCAGAGACCAACGTTAACTTCATGGTTCTGCCTGGACACATCAGCTCGGCGACACACACGTTTGACGAGCCAGGTGAGTATTTGATCCTTTGTAACGAATACTGTGGCGCAGGTCATCAGGTAATGGCGACCACGATTATTGTGAAATAAAGGTAGGTGAATCCTATGGTAATCGCACGGAAGACCGACGATACAGTCCCCCATGTTCCGGTTCAGCGTTCTGCGGCAAGGCTTAGTTTGGCCTATGTGTGGGTAGCTTATATTGCATTCGGATTGGCAGCTGTGGCAGGGATGGTACAGGGCATGGTTCGCGGTGGAATCATGGAACTGCCGAGCTGGACAAATTACTATCAAATTTTGACCGCCCATGGCGTGTTGATGGCACTTATTTTTACCACGTACTTCATCGTCGGATTTATTTTCTCAGGAGTCGCCCGCACGACAGGTGGTTCCTTGCACGGAGCCGCTCTGAAATTTGGATGGGCTGGCTGGATTCTCATGACAGTAGGGACATTGATGGCTGTTGTCACCATTCTGTTGAATGAAGCCTCTGTCCTGTATACGTTCTACGCACCACTGAAAGCATCTCCGTACTTTTACATTGGTTCTGCCTTGCTCGTAGTAGGCAGCTGGCTAGCGGGATTCGGGGTTTTTGCCAGCTATCGCAAATGGAAACGCGAAAATAAAGGGAAAATGTCCCCGTTGTTCGTATTCATGGGCGTGACTACCTACGTCTTGTGGATTACAGCGACAATTCCTGTAGCGGTAGAGGTAGTGTTCCAGCTCATTCCGTGGTCACTCGGATTGGTGCCGACTATTAACATCATGCTCAGTCGTACGCTGTTCTGGTTTTTCGGGCATCCACTTGTTTATTTTTGGCTATTGCCTGCCTACATGGCATGGTATGTATGCTTACCAAGAATCATTGGCGGTCACGTTTTCAGTGATTCGCTCAGTCGTCTTGCCTTTATTTCCTTGCTCTTGTTCTCCATCCCAGTTGGGTTCCACCATCAATTGATGGAGCCAGGAATTTCGCCAGCATGGAAAATGATACACGTGACATTGACGCTGATCGTCGTTATCCCGTCGTTGATGACAGCCTTCTCGATGTTTGCGGTTTTTGAAACGACCGGACGTAAAAAAGGTGGCGTTGGTCTTTTCGGATGGTTGAAAAAAATGCCGTGGACAGATGTACGCTTCTTCGCCCCATTTGTTGGGATGCTGTTCTTTATTCCTGGCGGAGCTGGGGGAATTATTAACGCAAGTAACCAGATTAACGCGGTCGTACACAATACGATTTGGGTTACGGGTCACTTCCACATCACCATAGGAGCTGCGGTGGCGCTCACTTTCTTTGGTGTCAGCTTTTGGCTGATACCTGCATTGACTGGACGTCAGTTGACCAAGACTGCGAATCGCATGGGGATGGTGCAAACGGTATTCTGGGCAGTAGGAATGTTCCTGATGTCGGTCGCCATGCACACAATGGGCTTGCAAGGTGCTCCGCGCCGCACCGATTACACGACGTATATGGATCACCCGTTAGCTTTGGGCTGGATGGATTATCAACGTGTAATGGCGTTTGGTGGCGGACTGCTGTTCGTATCCGCGGTTCTCTTGATTGCGATCTTGGTGTATCTGACTTTTTACGCACCAAAGGGAAATACGGAATATCCGATTGCCGAGACAGAAACAACGCAAGAAGTTCCAAAAATTTTGGAACGCTGGCCAGTTTGGATCGGATTGGTCGCCTTCCTGATTATTCTCGCCTACGGTTATCCGATTGTGGAACAAATCCAGCACCAAGCACCAGGCTCGCCGCCTTTTGTGACTTGGTAAGAGATTCGTACGAAAAAGCCGCTCATTTCCGTTTGGAAGCGAGCGGCTCTTGTTTTTTTAAAAAAACTCTAGTGCTGCCAATTCGGTAAAGGCCAGTATCAGATACCCGATTGCCAATAGCCATAGGGCGAGAATTCTGAGGTCTTCCTCTTCAAATGGCATACAACTCCTCCTTTTTCTCTTGTTAGATCAACATATTCAAGAGGGAGGGCATTGGTTTAGCTTATGGCTCGTATATCATCTTGCGGGTCATACCGCCATCTACAATCAGCTCAGTACCCGTGATGAAATCGTTGTCCTTTTGTGTCAAAAATAGGCAAGCACGGGCAATATCGTCGGGTGTACCTACGCGACCTGCCGGATGCTGAGCATGATCTCCGGGACGAAGAGCGGCATAATCACGATGTTCAATCCAGCCGGGAGAGATCGCGTTGACACGAATCCCATCGGGGCCGAGTGAGACACCAAGCGCATGTGTTAAGGATAAAATGCCTCCTTTGGAAGCTGCATATGCCTCCGAGTGTGGCTCGGACATGTGCGCCCGCGTCGAACATAGATTAAGGATGGCGCCTCCACCATGGCGACGCATGATTTTGGCTGCTTCTCTCGATGCGAGAAAAACACTGCGCAAATTCGTGTTCAAGATGTGGTCCCACGCTTCAACGGTCAGTTCATAGGGGGATTCCCAGACGGACAAGCCCGCGTTGTTGATCAAAACATCGAGCCGCCCCCAGCGTTCATCGACGCTTCGCATCAATTGTTCGATCTGCGCTGGCACACTAACGTCGATGTGCTCGAAGTGGGCGGTGCCTTTCACTGCTTCTGTCTTGTTGATTAGCAAGGCCGTTTCTTCTCCTGCTGCGCGATTGTATTCAGCGATGACGACGTGTGCACCTTCGGCAGCATACATGGTGGCGACAGCTCGTCCAATGCCTTGGCCACCGCCAGTGACGATGACAATGTTATCCGTGTATTTCATTGAGAGTGCCTCCAAACAATAGGGTATGAAGCGAAATGTAAAAAGTAATTGCAAAATGTTTGTAACGATAATAAAGTAAGTAGTGTATTTTGAACAGTGTACTATACAGTATGGAGGAGATACAACCATGGGTACAGAACTGAAAATCACCGCTGAACAGGTAATGGAAGCCCGTCACAGCGTGCGTAAATACGATCCAAATGGAAAAATTCCACAAGGCGAGCTGAACGAAATCCTGCGTCTTGCAGCAAGTGCGCCATCGTCCTGGAATTTGCAGCATTGGCGTTTTCTCGTCGTGACTGATCCTGCTATCAAAGAAAAACTGCTCCCAATCGCATACAATCAGCAGCAGGTAGTAGATGCTTACGCTACCATCATCATTCTCGGCGATCTGGAGGCGTACAAGTCGGCTCGCCCTGTTTATGATGAAGCATTGGCAAAAGGATACGTGACAGAGCAAGTGCGTGAGACCATGATCGCGCAAATCGAAGGGGCTTACAATAACAACCCGGAAATCGCGCGTGATGAAGCAATCCGTAATTCGTCCTATGCAGCAATGCAACTCATGCTGGCGGCAAAAGCAAAAGGATACGACACATGCCCAATGGGTGGCTACAACCGTGATGCGCTCATTAAAGAGCTGAACATCCCATCCCGCTATTTGCCAACACTCATGCTGACTTTGGGGAAAGCAAGCGTGCAGGCTTATTCGACTTCCCGTTTTGGCCTGGATGAATTGGTCATTAAAAATAGCTTCTGAAAACCAAATGATTGAGTTTATCTTGTAATATGATGGTTATGTTATTTAATAAATATGGATGTAACAGGACTCACCACGCCTCTTATTAATGCGTACCAGGGTGGGTCTTTTTTTATTAGGGATTAGGGAAGAGTTAGAGCTAAAACTATTACTTTCTATACTATTGAAAAATTGAGTCTGCATTTCATCCAATCTAAGGACATATCTGCTGGATTTCATTACGGTGGTCAATTCTCAGGAGAAAAGTCTCTTTTTTTGTGTGTAAATTCTGTTTTATATTTATAGATGTAAAACATTTACATATAAGGGTATTATTGCGGAGTTCGAAAGTCGTTACTAGTTTCCTCGTTGTTACTTACTTTGGAGTATTATCGTCAATTTCCGCTTTTGCCGCAATAGGAAGGAGACAGCAACTCATCAATAGGAATGACAAATAATCTGGCTTCTTCGTCATCTAAAGTTGTTTGGGATGAAGCTCGGTTTAAGAACTAAATCTGTTAGGAGGGAGTTATCATGTTGAATATAAAAAAGATAATAGGGAGTATCGTTGTAGGCGTCACTTTAGGAGTCGGTGCATATGGATATATGTACCTTAGTAAACCAGAAATAACGGAAGCTAATTCGAAATCTCCATACATCAATTCAATAGCGGAGTTAAAAGAAGAACCAATCATTGGTTTGAAAATGTTTGAAGCCAACAATAATTACGGTTACCTATCAGGTACAATTGTCAAAACTGGTGAAGTAGAAAATTCAATTACCGAGATAGTTATAGCACAGCCTGATCGTTTTCACGTGAAATTTTTCCCTGATTCTAATGATAAAAAAGTATTTATTGAAGCAGTCAACGATGGGAAAATCGTTCAAATAAAGGAAGAAAACGGTGAAATTACCGAGTCAACGCCACTTCCAACACAAAATATAATGGAATTACAAAGTTTAAAGGAAAGTAGTAAAGACAATAACGAAGTCAGGCTTAATTTAAACGGTACTTTTCTTCCGATTGGTAACGTCAATGAGATGCTTCATCCCGAGATGTATGTACAAAGTGTATTTAGACGAGGCGACATGAATACACTTGGTGAAGAGAAATACTTAGAAAGAGATGTAACCTTGATCGAAATTGTAAATGCACAACTTAAAATTGGGAATCGGCAGGTATTTTGGATAGACAACAAAACAGGAATCGTTTTAAAAACTGTATTGTATGATGACGATGCTGAGGTACAAAGTCAGTATTTTGAAAGCGTCGAATTTAACTAGTCTCGCAAAAAAAAGCAGGAAGAGCCCCTACGCTCTTTCTGCTTTTTTAGTTCGACAACAACGGCAAATCCACCATAATCGATGTTCCATGTCCAAGGGCGCTGCTGACCGAAAACCGCCCGGCATGGAGTTGAATGATCTCTTTGCAGATCGACAATCCAAGGCCGCTGCCGGAGAGCTTGGAGCGTCCCTTGAAAAACTTTTCTGTGACATGCGGCAGATCTTCTGGGTTAATGCCTTCGCCAGTATCCGTGACGGTGACAAGGAGCCTATCGCCTGACAAGGAAGCTGCGATGATGATCGAGCCTTTTTGTGGCGTGAATTTCAACGCGTTGTCCAATAGATTCACAAATACTTGCTTTAGCCGATTCGGGTCTCCCATAACCATGAGTGGGGTAGGGGGAGTCTCCAGCGTCAACTCGATTTGCTTCGCATTGGCACGTACGGAAAATTGAAGATGCAAATCATGGAGAAGCTCCCGGACATCCATGCCTTCACGAGACAATTTCATCTCACCAGATTGAAACTTCGAGAAATCGAGCAATTCCTCGACGAGCCCGATCAAACGATCTGTCTCCTTGGAGATGACTTCCAGACCGAGCATCGTCTCTTCAGGCTCTTCCAAACCACCCGAAATGAGTGTTTCACCCCACCCTTTAATCGATGTAAGTGGGGTACGCAGCTCATGAGAGACAGAGGAGATGAAGTCATTTTTTAGCTTTTCGTTTTTCCCGATCTCCGTTGCCATGTAATTGAAAGTGTCCGCGAGGGTTCCGACCTCATCATCGAATCGTTTTGGCGCGCGGACAGCGAAATTTCCTTCCGCCATTTGTTTGGCCGCATTCGTTAAATCTTCGATAGGGTCGACAATTCGTTTTGCCATGAGCAGGCTAAGTGCAAAAGCGAGGACGACTACGCCTGTCCCAACGCCAGCGCCGTACAAGGCAATGCGATTTACTGCTTGATAGAGCGGTTCAGCGGAGATCGTGTACCGCAGAACGCCTACAAATTCTCCGCTGTACGTAAGCGGATTGGACACCGCGATGACACGCTCCCGCGACTGTGGACTTTTCCCAATGTACAGACCACTTTGCCCTTTGAGGGCATCCATGACGTCAGGGGTATTGATGATCTCGCTGGTCTGAAAGCCGTAGGAGTTGAGAATGACCTTTCCTCCTGGGTCCAAGACCTCGATTTTGGCGTATTCCTGATTCGAAACATTCTCCAAAATGTAGCGTGCTTTGTCTTTTAACCGATAGCCAGTGGCGTACTTGTTAATAAAATTAGTGAAGGTCGTGCTGCGGGTCACCAATGCCTCGGTAGCAGTCCCGATGTAATACGTATGAACGGCCCAGTAAAACAGTCCTTCCAAGAGCAGTACGATCAGAAGGAGGATCAGGCCAAAATGAAGAACCAGCCTGCTCTTAATGCCTTTCATCTGGGATGTCCTTTCGCCAGAGGTAACCATACCCCCAGACTGTCTCCAGGAAAGCTGGATGAGCCGGATCGTCCTCGATTTTTTGCCGGATTCGGCGGATATTCACATCAACGATTTTTAAGTCCCCGACAAAAAACTGACCCCAAACCGCTGTCAAAATCTCGTCCCGACTGATGGCTTTGTTCGCATTTTCTGCGAGTAATTTGATGATGGCAAACTCTTTTGGTGTAAGGTCAATTTCTTGTTCCGCCCGAATCAGCTTGCGTTCATCGAGCAATAGTGTGAAGGGGGCAATATTAATTTCATTTTTGTCCTCCGCCTCAGGAATGGGTGTCAATCTGCGATGCAACGCTTTGACACGGGCCAACAGCTCCGCAGGGCTAAACGGTTTGGAGACGTAATCGTCGGCGCCGAATTCGAGACCCATGACCTTGTCCAGCTCCTGGCTTTTGGCCGTCAACATGATGATTCCGAGGCGCGGATATTTGTTGCGCAGTTGCCCGCATACTTCGAAGCCATCAATACCGGGGAGCATGACATCGAGAATCGCAATGACGATATCCGATTGTTGATCTGCGAGAGCGAGTGCCTCTTCTCCAGTGCCTGCCTCGATCACCTCATAGCCCTCGCGCTTGAGATTGATACGTACAAAATCCCGGATGGATTTCTCGTCTTCCAGTAATAGAACCTTCATAGGGCAAATCTCCTTGATAAGGATTTACTATTTCACTTTATTCCCGGTTCGTCATCGGTTTGTAGAGCTGACGAATCTCCTCTGCGGTAAGCTGCATGGATCGATATTCCGCGAGAGCAGCCTTTCCAAGGGTAGGGGTTGTTTGCGGTAAAATGGCGATCAAAACTTGTTTTCCCTCTTCCTTCAGCAAAATGTAGGGAACTTGCTTTTGCTTCAATCCGCTTTCAAATTTGATCCATTCGTTTTGTGGAATGTTTTGCAGCGTTAGTAATTCCGCCTTATTTTTCCCATTCGCACCGTAATATTGGAATCGGACTAGAAGTGGATTCGTATCATGGTTGATGGAGATGGTGTACTTTTCGCCCCATTTTGCCGGAATCTTGAGGTCAAAGCCCTGTGTGTAATTTTGATAATGATCCTCGATGTGTTTCAAGCCTGTTTTCCCGTCCCATTGGAAGTAGGAGGAGACCCAAGGGATTTCTGCCATGGCTAAATCCTCTGTCCCAGCGGGTTGTATCTTTGTGCCGATCTCGATGATGCCATCACCGTTGATATCTTCACTTTCCAAAGAATACGGCTTGAAGGTCAGGTCCATCTCTCCTTCTATTTTTGCCAATGGGTTGGACAGTTGTCCATTGTCCCAGAGGAGTAGTTCAGTGGAAGCCGAGTGAGCACCTAATCCAGCATCAATAAATAGTCCGTTTCGGGTTGGCGATGCTTTTCCGATGATAGCCTGATAGTAACCATTGACATATCCGTCAAGGGCTATCTCCGTCTTTTTGGCGATTGTGCCGTTCGCCGCCCCATACAGCTCGGCTTTGGATGTGAAGTTATTTTTATCGAGAACAACGAGAGCGAGATCCGCTTGATTATCTCCTGTCAAATCGCCTACGGTCATAATGGTATAGGGCTGCTTCATTAATTCCTGGGTCATATTATTCGCTAGCGAATAAACGGAGAGCTCCTTGTTCAAATCTTCCCCGCCGCCCATTCCAATCAGCATTTCCGGAATTTTGTCCCCTGTGAGATCTTGAAAGGAGACGTAATCCAATTCACTGCCGACACCAGTAAAGGAGGAGAGCTTTTCCCAGTTTCCTTGCTTTTGGGTAAGCACAAGCACACCGATTTCATAATCGGTTTTTTCAGTTTTGTAAAAAGCGACGACCTCTGCAACCCCATCTCCGTTTAGATCCTGTAGGGAGACGGCACTGGCTTCTGCGGGATGAAGAGGAACAGATAATTGTGACCCAGCCGGCAAAAATTGCATGACGGCCTGATTAATCGATTTTTGATCGCCGTCTGCTGACGGGGCGCGCATCAATTCATTGGGTGTATCTGTGAGTCCGCAACCGCTAACAAGCGAGGCGCAGAGTGCTGTCGTAACGAGCCAAGCCTTTTTCATTTCAAATGTTCCTTTCTGTTGCTGCATCCATTTGACTATATTGTAGCTTGCCCATCCCGCAAATTTGTTGCAAAACGGTAAAAAAACCCGTTGTCGAGCTTTTTAAGAACGAACGAATATGCTCTAAGCTACCTTATACAGGAAAAAAGCATGAGAGAACAGGGAACATTTTACTAGCAACAATTGACCTAGCAAGTTCGTTTAAAAATGTAGGATCGGAGTTATACGAAGGAGGAGAATAGGATGAAAGCATGGCACAAAACGATGGCGGCAGTTCTTTGTAGCGGCGCAGTTCTCATGGCTTCGGGCGTTGGGGCTGACCCAGTTCAAGCGAGCGGCACTCAATCGCAAGCGTACGCGCCAGTAGTCTTATTGCAACCAGAGCAAAATATCCCGTTCACCATACAATTTGTTGATGGATTTTTGGCAAAAGTAACGAATACAAAAACAAAAGCGACGAGTACAGTAGATATATCGGACAATAAGGCTACGTACGTGAGGCAAGGAATTTATCATGGCAATGGAAAGTTGCAAAAGGCAACCAATGGATATACGCATAAGCTGGTGGAGCTGGTGCCATTCCGGGATGCGAAAGGCAACCTGCGTTACATGGGCAAGCAAACCTTGCATGGGCTGAACACGGTGGATCGCCTGGCAGTGGCGACCAGCGTGTGGAACATCGTTGACAGACAGCCACAGCTTTTACAAGTAACGGTTCAAAAAGCAGATTGGGACAATATGCCGTCGCCAGATGTGACGATCAATAGTGGCTTCAATATGAGCAGCGATAGTACCTTTGTTCTTGATACGAAGTATGCAGACGTGACTGGAGACAACATCAAGGATCATATTTTTCTTGTGGGTGATAAGATGGGCCTATCGATGAATCAAACGGCCCACAACCTGCGTGTCGTGGTTCGCGAGGGGAAGGATAAACAACAGACATTTATCTCTGTAGGGAAACGCGACAGTGGTATTCTTCCGAGGCTCGCCATCACGGATGGCAATGCTGATCAGGTAAAAGACATCCTCGTCACGATGCCGACTGCGACAGGTTCTGTGTACAGTCAGCTTACGTGGAAAGATAATCGCCCGCAGCCAGTCGTCGAGCAGGGGAAATTGAATGATCGTCAGGTGTACCAGCCAGTCATTGGGACTTATGGCGAAGCGGTTGGGATGAATAAAGTGAAAAAACAATAGTGGAGCAGGTGTGGGTGAAATCAGTCAGAGTGAAATCTGGCTGATTTTTTTATAGTTCCTTAAAACGTAACAATTACGTTTTATATTGACTCCGAATATTTAGATGCGTTATGATAACCATCAAATCGTAATAATTACGTTTTAAGAAAAATGAAAAGGAGAACCAAGTATGAACATGATTGAAAAGAAAATCCCCGTCACAGTCCTGAGCGGGTACTTGGGAGCGGGCAAAACGACGCTACTAAACCATGTCCTAAACAATCGGGACGGGCTACGAATCGCCGTGATCGTTAACGATTTGAGCGAAGTAAACGTAGATGCCTCTCTTATTCTCTCGGGAAGTGGTCTTTCACGTGTGGACGAAAAGGTCGTGGAGCTGTCGAATGGCTGCATTTGCTGCACCTTGCGAGAGGATTTGCTGACGGAGGTAGAGCGTCTGGCTTTGGAAGGACGGTATGACTACATACTGATTGAATCGACGGGAGTAGGCGAGCCGGTTCCTGTCGCCCAGACTTTCACATACGTAGATGAAGAAAATGGCATCAATTTATCGTCCCTATGCCGCCTGGACACGATGGTGACCGTAGTGGATGCGTACTGCTTCTGGCATGACTTTTCGTCCGGCGAAAACCTTTTGGACAGAGGGCAGGCTGTTGGCGAAGAGGATACCCGTGAGGTCGCGGATCTTTTGATCGACCAGATTGAATTCTGCGATGTGCTGATTCTGAACAAATGCGATCGCGTCGCTCCAGATGATTTGATACAGCTGGAAGCCGTTCTGCGCAAGCTACAGCCAAATGCTCGCTTCATCCGCGCTGTTCGTGGGCAGGTGGACCCACAAGAAATTTTGAATACCCATCTGTTCGACTTCGAGAGCGCCAGTCAATCAGCTGGATGGATTGCTGAGCTGCAAAAGGAAGAGCATACACCTGAGACGGACGAGTATGGAATTTCCTCCTTCGTTTATCGCAGTGGCAGGCCGTTTCATCCAGCCCGTTTTGAAAAGTGGTTGGAGGATTGGCCAGAAGAAATCGTGCGTGCCAAAGGCTTTTTCTGGTTGGCGACACGAAATGAAGTAGCGATGTCCTTCAGTCAGGCGGGGCCATCCATCGAAATCGGAACCGCTGGCTATTGGACAGCAGCGTTATCGGCAGAAGAGCAGCGAGCCATTCTGGTAGAAGAGCCGGATTGGCAGCAAACATGGCATCCCGTACATGGGGATCGAAAGACAGAGCTCGTCTTTATCGGGATTGATCTGAAACAGGAGCAAATCGTGAAGCATCTCGATGCATGTCTCCTGAACGATGAGGAATACGAGGCAGACTGGAGTAAACTGCCCGATCCACTCCCAACAGCAGATGCTGTAATCGAGACGACATTGTAACCAAAAAAGAGGAGGCTGACATCCATGCGCGTGAACGTTACCTTGCAATGTACGGAAACCGGAGACCGCAACTATATCACATCCAAAAACAAGCGGAATCATCCCGAGCGATTAGAACTGAAAAAATACTCCCCGCGACTAAAACGCTATACCCTTCATCGGGAAACAAAGTGATTTCAAAAAATGTAAGTGTGTCTTTCGAATGAAGAATTTTTCCCGTATACGAGATGCGATAAAAGAGAGAAGCGGTTGCGATGGACACTTGCTTGAGTGAGGAGTATGCTGCAAGTCCTAGCTCTTAAACAGAAGCGGCAAAGTAGCAATCCGCATAACCTGCTCGGATGTCTGCTCCAGGAGCGAGGCTGCTTCGCGCATCGATTGATCCAGCGTCATCGGTTTGTTCGTGATGCTGACAACGGCAGAAACGCCTTTTTCATAAAGGGCGTCGATGCCATTTCCAATGGAACCAGCGAGGACGATGACAGGAATACCGTATCGTTGCGCGACTTGGGCAACTCCACATGGCGTCTTTCCTTGGGCAGTCTGGAAGTCGACTTGTCCCTCACCTGTGATCACAAGATTGGCTTTGTCCATGGCTTCCGCAAGTCCGGTGGTCTCGATCACAATCTCAATCCCGGAACGCAGCTGACCATTCAGCAAAGCGAGAAGGGCCCCAGCGACACCGCCTGCAGCACCAGTTCCAGGCAAATCGTGAATGGCGATGCCGCGGGTCTGTTCGATCAAGTCAGCGAAATGGCGCAGATGATCATCCAATTGCAGCACCATTTCCGCGGTGGCTCCTTTTTGCGGACCGAAAACGTGAGAAGCGCCATTGGGTCCAACAAAAGGATTGGTGACATCGCACGCGATGACGAAGTGACAGTCAGCCAGTCGCTTATCAACCTGACTCGCGTCAATACGGCTCAGTCGTGATAATTCACCACCTCCAAAAGAGAGTGGCTGATCGTCTTGGTCGAGAAGTACATACCCGAGAGCTTGGAGCATACCAGCGCCTCCGTCATTGGTAGCACTGCCACCAAGCCCCAGAATGAACTTGCGGCAGCCTTGATCCAGTCCAGCCGTAATCAACTGACCAAAGCCATAGGTCGTCGTGACAAGCGGGTTGCGATTAGCCGTAGAAATCAAGTAAAGGCCAGAGGCAGCAGCCATTTCGATCACACAGGTTACACCGTCACCCAAAATACCGAATTCAGCCGAAATGTCCTGTCCGAGCGGGTTTTTTACGGTGGCGGTCAGTATTCTGCCATCTGTGGCATCGACCAGGCATTGCATAGTACCTTCGCCGCCGTCAGCCATCGGTTTCACGATGAGTTCACTTTGCGGGAGTGCGCGTTGAATTCCTGAGCGAATAGCTTCGCCCACCTGTTTGGCAGTCAGGCTGCCTTTAAAGGAATCTGGAGCGATTACAATTTTCATGACGGTGTTCCTCCTATCAGGAGAGGGTATTTTTACCATAATAAAAAAGACTGTCTCCCGCGTCTATGGCGAGAAACAGTCTTTGTTGTGTTAGGCGTTCTTTTTCAACGCCATTCCTTCTGGCTGCGATGTTTTCGAGAAGAACATTTTCATCATTGGCGGAGTGACGATGGTCGTCAAGAGTACGACGACAATCAGGACGGCAAACATTTCTTGCGTGAGCAAATTATTCTCCAAACCAATGGCGGCGATAATGAGTGCCACTTCTCCACGCGATACCATGGCAGCACCAATGGCCATTGAGTTTTTCCACTGGAAGCCTGTGATTTTTGCACCAAAAGCACCACCGATGAGCTTGGAAACAACCGCGATGACGCTCAGGAGTACAATCAGTCCGAGATTGTCCAAGATGCCAGAGAACTGTGCCGTTACCCCGATCGAGGTGAAGAAGACTGGTACGAAAACCGCGTAGCTGATGGTTTCGACCTTGTGTGTTACTTCTGTCTTGTAATTGGTTAAGCTGATGGCAACACCGGCGATGTAGGAACCGATGATGGCGGCAACCCCTGTATATTCAGCAAAATAAGCGAACAGGAAACAGATAATGAGTGCTGCGGAAATGACCGATTCTGTAACCTGCAACGGAGCAAATTTTTTCAAAACCCAAGGGACAACCTTCCAGGAGAGAACGATAACGATGGCAAAAAACGCGACCTTTTTCAAAACCACCATGCCGAGGTTTACGTCGCCGCCAGCAAAGCTCATCAGGAAAGCGAGTGCGAGGATGACCAAAACGTCATCAATAACAGCAGCTCCCATGATCGTTGCGCCTTCTCTTGATTTTAGCTTGCCCAATTCCTTCAAGGTTTGTACGGAAATACTCACACTGGTAGCAGAGAGCAGCAGGCCCAGGAAGATCGCTTCAATGTTGGAGAGACCAATTGCAATCCCAGCACCATAACCGAGTGCAAGTGGCATAATAATACCTGCCACACCTACGCTAGTTGAAGACTTGGCGGTGCGTTTGAACTCATCAATATCGGTTTCCAAGCCCGCGATAAACATGAGCAGGATAACCCCGATTTGGCTAATTTCCTTGAGGATTTCTGTGTCTGTGACTAGCCCAAGAACGGAAGGACCTAAAACGATACCGATGAGCAGTTTCCCCAAAACGGATGGCTGTCCCAGCCGCACGCTAATGTCACCGGCGATTTTGGAGGCGATCAAAATGACAGCTAGCTGAAAAATAAGCATGTGGTTTCCCCCTTTTTACAAAATAAAAAAGAGCCCGTAATCACAGCTTTCTTTTTGTCGGCTAAAAAAAGACAAAAAGAACCCTATGATGACAGGCTCCTCCAGTTACGAATCAAATATTCACTTATCATACACAAATATTTTAACATAGCCAGCAGAAAAAGTAAACACTTGGTGACAAATGCGGATGCCCGGAAATACAGCAGAAGTGCGCCATTATCACGAGCGCTCGCGACAGTTTTTCTTCGTCCTGTCAGGACAGGCTATGCTGGAAGTGGATGGGGTTCGTCATGTGATCAATAGGCAGGAAGGGGTAGAAGTGCCTCCAGGAGTCAAACACCAGATGAGAAACGAGGGAGCGGAGGATGTGGAATTTCTTGTGATCTCGCAGCCGACAACAAGAGGAGGCCGCATTCAGGCAGAGTAAAGAAAGCCTGACCGTCAAAAGAAGCGGTCAGGCTTTTATATGCGTCGTGTTATTTGAAATTGGTAAAATCGGACACCTGCGCGAAGAAATCTGCCAATGCGTGAATTCCTTCGAATGTTTGATAAGCGAAAATAGGCAGACCCACAATAAACAACAAAGCTTCTCCGATATATTTGGCGATCATATGATCAACCTCCTTTTGGATGTTCGTTACGCTACGCGATCCAAAACGAAGGAACCATATGTATCCATTTCGCCGTCTGTATGCTGTATGCGCCTGAATAAGCGAAGGCGCTGCGGTTGCCTTGCCGCCATTGGATAAGTCTCAACCAACAACGTGTTAATGGAAGGTTGGTACATATCCGTGACGTTCTGATGTAGAGCCCGGTTTTGCAGGTAACACTGTCTGAGACAAAAAGCAGAAGTGAAGCATCCTACAAAAAGCGCGACCAAGGCGAAGAAATCTTCCAGCGAAAACAGCAATAACAGCATATCTTCCATGGCGATTCTCCTCCTTTCGTATTCATCATTCTACTCTTGTTCACAAAATCGTGCAATCTTAAAAATTAATGAGAGCGAATACATTGACAAACTACCAACTATTTCAATTTGTTAATCGATAGGTTGACACGGTAGTTCCCAAAAGGAAGCAGGGCATCTAAAAAATGATTGAGGGCCTCTTGATCTGGAACATGTACCACCATGGAATAGCAGCCTTCTCCACTAATGCGATGTGCTTGGACGATCTCGCTGCGACTTTTGATAAAACGAGTGAAGAGAGAATGATCGGTAGTGGTCATGAACATAGTGACGAGAGCAGTGAGGAAAGGGGTAATTTTAGCTTCGTCAATGAGCGTTGTGTAGCCTTGAATAATCCCTTCCTGCTCCATTCGTCTAATGCGGTTGCCCACGGCTTGACCGCTTAGATGGACCTGTTCGCCGATGTCCTTCCACTGCAAGCGGCTGTTTTTGCGTAGCAAGGCAAGGATGGAGAGATCAATTTGGTCTAGCATGCGTAACTCCTTTCACGGTGAAAGTGGGTAGCCAGCAATCGTTTCGCGGCAACCGTTCACGGCCTTATACAATAAACGTACATCCATTATAGCGATAACAAGGAAAGGAAGAAATGACATGCAGATTCAGCTTGTACGACATGCTACCCTGCGTTTGGAATATGCAGGGCTGACATTTTTGGTCGATCCGATGTTTAGCTCCAAGGGCGAATTGCCAGCCGTACCAAATACACCGAATCAGCGCCCGAATCCAGGAGTAGAATTGCCCATATCCGTGGAGGAGGTACTCGTTGGCGTGGACGCCGTCTTGGTGACGCATACCCATTTCGATCATCTGGATGAAGCGGCCATCCGCCTTCTCTCGAAGCATTTGCCTGTATTTTGCCAGCCACCTGATCGAGAAAAGCTGGTGCAGCATGGCTTCGAACAAGTCATTGCCATCGAAGCGGAGTATACATGGCAAGGTGTTCATCTGCATCGGACAGGTGGTCAACACGGAACAGGTGAAATTGGGCAGAAGATGGGGCCAGTATCTGGCTTCGTCCTGCAGCGAGCTGGTGAGCAGACGCTGTATGTTGCAGGGGATACGATTTGGTGTGAGGAAGTGGAGCGGACAATCGTTGAATATCGTCCGGATGCGATCGTTGTTTTCGCAGGTGCGGCCCGGTTCTTGACGGGAGACCCGATCACGATGACGAAGGAGGATATCATCCATGTCGCTAACGCCGCGCCCGACAGCCGTATTCTCGTTGCCCACATGGAGACGTGGAACCATTGCTTGCTCAGCCGCCGGGAATTGAATGAATGTTTGCAGGAAAAACAGCTGTCCGAACGTGTACATGTTCCGCAGGATGGCGAAACCATCTCTTTTCATTGAGCAAACCGAAAAGTAATGAAAAACAAAAGCTCCACAGTTCATAGTGGGGCTTTTGACGTTGTCGAAAAAAAGGCTTAACCATCATTTGACAAACAAAAACGAACGTAATAAACTATTTTTACGTAAATGATTAATGTCATGAGGTGTTGTTGTGGCGCACGAACAACTGGAAACATATGTAGTCGAGAAGCCGGAACAGGCGATGGCGCTATTGAACCCGCTCCGTGCCGAGATTTTAAGCCGTTTGGCAGAGCCTGCTTCAGCAGCAGAAGTCGCGCGTGGTATTAATGAAATCCCGCAGCGTGTCAATTATCACTTGAAGGCCTTGGAAAAGGTCGGATTGGTTAGGCGGGTAGGGAGTCGACAGGTGCGCAATCTCGTCGAGGTGCTTTATTTGGCGATTGCGCGGACGTATGTGCTCTCGGAAGGATTGAACTGGGGCAATGATACCGTTCAGCAAATGAAGGATCAAGGGTCGCTGTCTCATCTGGTCCAGACAGCAGAACGAATCAAGCGGGATGCCATGCTCTTGCTGGAGCGCTCCGATCAAGAGGTGGAGGTTCCGAGCGCCTCCCTGAATGCGAGTATTCAGCTAGCCAGTGCGGAACAGCGCAGTGCTTTTGTTGAGGAATACGTCCAACTGGTGAATCAGCTTGTGGCGAAGTATCAGCCAAAAGAAAAAGGACAAGAGGCGTATCAGGTCGTTCTCGCGGTTTATCCAAAACAAGGAGGAGACGAGGCATGAAGGCACAAGCTACGGAGTCAACCAGGTCCAAACCCGTAATCGTTTGGGAAAGTCGAGTCCAGCCTCAAACCGATCAGGTCATTGCCATGCCTGTCCGAAAGGGAAATGGGATTGCTATCGAAAGAGAAGAAGCTGTCCAGACATGGTCAGTGGGCCCGGCGAGTAATCCGGCAGTGGTGACGCAGGTTTCATCTGGATTTAACAAAAAATCAGTGGCGGTTCCACAAGCAACCAGCATGCGAATGGCCGCATAAGAAAATCGAGCGTAAACAAGCGAAGGAGGGTTTTTCATGAATCTCATTCCGGTAGTAGTCGAGCAAACGAGTTATGGAGAGAGGTCCTATGACATTTACTCCCGGTTGTTGAAGGATCGCATCATTTTTCTCGGAAGTGCCATCGATGATCAGGTAGCCAATGCAGTCGTAGCTCAGTTGCTGTTCCTGGCAGCAGAGGACCCGAAAAAAGACATTCACTTATATATCAATTCGCCCGGAGGCTCTGTCACAGCAGGGATGGCGATTATCGATACGATGAAGTTTGTGGCACCTGATGTGTCCACGATCTGCACGGGAATGGCAGCGTCTATGGGCGCGATGCTTCTCGTAGCAGGAGCGCCCGGCAAACGGTACGCGCTGCCCAATGCAGAAGTCATGCTCCACCAGCCGTGGGGAGGGAGTCAAGGACAAGCGAGTGATATCAAGATCGCTGCAGACCGTATCATGCGACATCGCACTATGTTATATACGATCATCTCGGAGCGTACAGGAAAGACAGTCGAGCAAATCGAAAAAGATGCAGACCGCGACTATTTCCTTACCGCCGCAGAGGCACTCGAATACGGCTTGATTGATAAAGTGATCGAAAAATTGTAGAGAGGGGGGCTGGGGTGAAGATCCTATTTCTGGGGGAACGCGTCGGCCATCCTCCTGAAAGCATGTTACAAGAAAATGACTATTTCACAGAGGATAAACTGCTCGCAAAGCTCGGCGTTTAATATGTAGCAAGGAGTTTCGTATACAGTCTGTTTGAACCGCCAGGATGTTGTCTGGCGTTTTTTTTTGCACATCAATTGTTTGAAGGAAGGAAGAGCCGGGTATGAAACAAGAGTATCAGATGACGGGAGGCTCACCTTGTGAAAATCAGAACAAAAATTATCCTGGCTTTTGGTGTCATATTGGCAGTCATGTTTGGTTCAGGTATGTATATGCACGTGCAAATGCTAGCTATGAAGGCATCTTACACTAAAATTCTCGAAGAGGAAAAATTGTTGACGGACCTGCGTGAAATGCAGTTTATCTTGACAGGTCGAACTAATGACGAACGTGGCTACTTGTTAACAGGCGATGAAAAGTTTCGGATGGAATTGAAGGAAAAGGAAGCAAAGGTGGACAGCCTGTTTGCCAAAATGAACAGTTTTCTTGAGTCTTCTCACCATCGTGAAGAAATGGAGAAGGCGAATAGACTATACAAGTCCAATTTGGAGTCGAGCGATAAAGCGGTAGAGGCACAGAATAATGGACGACGTGAAGAATCCATCGCTCTACATTTCGGCCAGGAGCGGCAATCGAGAAAAGAACTGAATTCGGTTGTGAGTGGACTGGTCGAAGAGGTGCGTAATGGAATCGAAGTAGATCAACAGGAGCTGGCGGAGAACGAAAGAATTTCGGCCATGATCCAGTTATTTTTTAATGCAGTGGGGATTCTCGTCGCGATTGTAGTTGGTGGTCTTCTGACTCGCTCGATTGTGGCACCCTTGCATCGGGTGAACAAACAGCTACATGATATCGCTGACGGAAAAGGAGATTTGACGCAAGAGTTGACTGTCTTTTCCAAAGACGAGATTGGACAGTTGGCAGGCTCATTCAACCGGATGCTAGCCAATTTACGAGGGCTGATCTCTCAGGTTCGCGAGCATGCCCAGCAAGTTGCGGCCGCAGCTGAACAACTGACAGCGAGTTCGAAGCAAACGAGCCAAGCTACAGAACAGATTGCCATCACGATCCAGGAAATGACGGAAGGAACGGACAGGCAATCCCAAAACGTAGAGGAGAGTCAGCAGGAAGTCGAAGAAATATCCGCAGGAATTGAAAAAATTGCGGCACGTGCACAAAGCGTGTCTGCTGCGGCTGCCAGTACCTCAGAGCTGGCGGAAGAAGGGGATCGGACTATCCAGCAGTCGGTATCCCAGATGGACGGGATCGGAGAAACGATGGAGCATTTGACTGCACTGATAAGTGGTTTGGGAAAACGTTCCGAGCAAATCGGTCAAATCGTCGAAGTCATTACGCAAATTTCGGGTCAGACGAATCTCTTGGCATTGAATGCCGCTATCGAAGCGGCGAGGGCGGGCGAGCATGGCAGAGGCTTTGCTGTCGTGGCGGATGAAGTGCGAAAGCTGGCAGAGCAGGCATCTGCATCGGCACAAGAAATTTCCCAGTTGGTAGCGACGATCCAGATGGAGACGAACGAAGCAGTTCTCACGATGGAAAAAGGCTCCCAAGAAGTATCAGATGGGATGGGGGGCGTCGCAAGAGCAGGAGAAGCGTTCTCTCATATTCGCGATGCTGTTGTGGGCGTGACGAATGAAATTCAAGAAGTATCGACTGCCGCACATACCCTTACAGAAAGTACAGGCAAGGTCGGACAATCGATGCAGATGATTGCCACTGTCGCACAATCGGCTGTCTCTCTGTCGGTGGGAGTCTCCTCTGCTACAGAAGAACAGCTTGCCTCGATGGAGGAAATCTACGCCTCGGCTGCATCGCTGGCGAGTCTCGCGGATGATTTGGAAAAACTGATAGGCCATTTCAAGGTATAAAGCTTCGCTACAAGATGCACCCCTTAGAATCGAAGGAAAGATTCTGAGGGGTGTTTTTGACGGAGAAGACAATCCCGAGTTTGAAAATAGACCCCGTGATGCCGCTAATTCTTCCGAACATGTGGGCAGGGAGCACCTTTTTGACTGGCACTCCGGGCTAGCTTGGCAAAAGTGGGGATGAATAAGTTAAATCTCCCAATATTTTTATAGAACATACGTTCCTGTTGTGGTAGACTCCTCCTGTGGGGAGGTGAATCGCGATGCTCCGTAAAAAAGCGTTCCATTTTCGAAGTTTCCCTAATCAGGAGCAAGCCGTACTCATCTCGAAAACATTGAAGTGCAGACGCTCTGTGTTCAATCGATTTCTCGCATGCTGGAACGAAACCTACAAACAAACGGGCAAAGGGTTAGATAGCACCGTCCTTCAATCCTCCCTCCAAACCCTCGCAGATGCATTCACCCGATTTTTCAAAAAACAAAATGAAGCACCGCGTTTCAAAAGTGAGAAGAATAAAGTCCAGACTTATCACTCGTGCCGTAAAACATTTGAAGGGCTATACATCCAGAGTGTTGCGGATGGAATTTAGACATCTCAAAAACAGACTTCCCTCGCTATGGACAAACTCCTACTTTGTTGCAACGGTTGGCACGGTGCGAAGGAATCCGACTGGGAAATATTTGGTTTCGGCAGTAATCGTGGAAGATGAGTCTGTCATAGTACCACTAGTTGCGCTATGATAAGGCTTACATGTCAAAAGGTGGAGGAGAAAGTATGCAACGATTTCGATTTGATCAGCAAGTAGGCAAAACGATTGATCGCTATAATTCCGTCCAGGCGACGATTTCTCGAGTCATGCGCACGCCTGATTCCGTTTCGATCGGGTGTATCCATTTGGGGGCAGGCGGGATTGTCGGCTATCATCCGGCGACTTGCCCTCAGCTTTTTCTAGTCGTGAGCGGAGAAGGTTGGGTACGCGGTGAAGGTACAGCGCGCATCCCGATCCAAAGTGGACAAGCAGCATTTTGGATCACAGGGGAAGGACACGAGTCAGGCAGTGAAACCGGAATGACGGCAATCGTGATCGAAGGAGATGGACTCGATCCGGAGAGCTTCATGTCCTTGTTGGAGACCTAGTTTTTTTATGGTATTGGTTTGCCATTCCAACAACCGTACATAAGCTCATTAGACTATCTTAGAAAGACGGTGTGAAAGGCAAATGACATGGAAAACACATATGGTACTCGGTGCCATTGCAGGCTACTGTGCCTATCCTTCGTGGAAGGGCAGTGTCATTGGTGCAACGATGGCACTTGTACCCGATATCGATCAAGCAAATAGCAAGCTCGGAAACTTGATGGGACCTGTATCCAAAATGCTGCAAAAAGGATTCGGTCATCGTACAGTGACACACTCATGGGTAATATTGTTCCTTCCATTTCTGCTATTCAGTGATTCTCCGGCTGCCATGGCAGCGCTTTGGGGGATTTTGTCCCATCTGATTAGCGATATGCTGGTGGGACGCATTCAGTTATTGTGGCCGTTGCGGGTGGGATGGTTCGGCATTCCGGTGTCCAAGTCGATGTATCGGACTGTGGATCGAATCGTATTTTATGTAGCGATTGTATATATCGTGATCAAGGGTTATCAGTAAGAAGAATGGACATTGAAAAAGGACTTTCTTTCAGGAGACCACTGCAAAAGTCCACTTTTATTAGAACAGCAAAATTGCCAAAGAACAACGAGCCTCTAGAATCACTTCTAGGCTCGTTTCGCGTCTAGGGAGACATATTTGTCCCCACTAAAATCTTTGTTTTTTCCAAAAACTCGACATTTGCAGCAGTCTCCATAAGGGAGGCAGTAGTTTACCTTAGATATACAGTATTAATCGCACTTTCATTTGTCTCTGCGAAAAATGATAAATATCGTTCTCCTGCTAAATAATCCATCTGCCACCCTGTTCCATGTGCATCATCATATGCTTCAGTTGAAGGTGAACCATAGTTTACTTTTAGTTGAGCAGGGGTTGCGTTTATCCCTAATATTTTTGCGTCCGCAATGATCCCGAGTACCTTATCCTCATCCTTGAGTTGATCAAGGGAGTCCAAGTATTCCTGAAATTCAAAGCTAAATCCTTCATAAAACAGATTTAAGCCCCTTTCAGAGTTTCCTATACTTTTAGGGTTGCCATACATCTTGATGATCTCTTTTTTGGTAGCCCCAATTCCCGCCTCTATCCCCTTTAATTTCCCTTGTGCTGCAAGTTCCATAAACTCTTCTGCTGTCTTTTTTTCAGGAGACTGTGTTTCCTTGACCCCATTCGGCGGAGAAACAGTTGTTGATGACTGACATCCAATTACAATAAGGAAAACAGGCAGAACGATAGCTGATATCAACCATCTTTTTAGCTGAACCATCATAAGACCTCCTAGATTAATTTACTTGTTCTTGCATTAAACCAAATTATTTACATTCGTAGTGAGATCATAATGCAAAGCAGTTTCTTTCAGGAAGTCCTTTTTCAATAGAACAAAAAAGCTGACACCGGTTTAGGACCGATGCCAGCTTGCTAGTAACTATTATGAACGGATTCTTCTTATCACGAAACAATTAAGGCCTCATGAACTGTTGCACAAGCTCAGCGTTTTCAGACATGAATTTATCCACGTTTTGCATGACTTCTTGTTGCGCTTCCATCATTTGTTGGTCAGTCACTTTAACGAAATTGATGGAGTTGTCAGCAGACATAGCTGGGATTTCCAGTGCTTTGCCGAATTCTGCTTTGGACTTCAGCTTGAAGCTAAAGCCTTTTGGCATATCTGGAGTAGGATTTGAGAAGTTCACTTTTACCGTGCCGTCAGAATCTACACCATTGTCGGTCTTCGTCTCGTTCACGGTAACATTACCGGTCAGAGCAACAGGGTTGGAGGAATATTCGTCTGCCGCTACGAGTGCAAAGTCATACTTTCCGGTTGTTTTCTTGTCTTGCTTGGTTGTATCGAAAGTAGTCGAGAGGTCCAGAATTGGCTGGTCGGTTTCTTTCAACAGGATGCTGAACTTGCCCTTTGTCTTGTCTTTTTCTTTTGTCGCTCTGTAGGTGAAAGACATTTCGCCATTTTGCTGATCAGACAGATTGTGCAGGGAGTAACGGTAGTACGTTTCTGCACCTTTATCGTAGGAAACACTGCTGTAGACCAATTGATCTTTTTGCGCTTTCTCATCGAGCAAGAGCTTGCGGGACAAGATTTGATGATCGCTATCCACGAGTACGACCATTCTCACTTGATCAGTTGATTTGGCGTCTGTATCTTCTGTATCCTTGATGATGTCATCGAAGGCTTGCTCGTAATTTTTCTTGAATTCTTCTTTGCTGATTTCTTCTACTTTGTAGCCGCTGTCGAGCATCAGGGTAGCCACATTGTGGTAGCGGCTGTAGATCAGGTCAAACAGCTTCTGGTCTGCTTTTGCTTTCTCTGCAATTTGTTTCGTCAGAGCCGTGCCTTCTTGAGAGTTGAAAGTAACGGTGATCTCTCGTGCATCTACCTTGAGTCCTTCTTCAGAGAAAGAAACGTCTTTTTTGATGCTTACCTGGCTGTCTTTGATGCTGTCAGCATACAGCAAGGCATACGGAGTCATGACCGTTTTAAGTTCATCTTGGTTAAAATTGATCGCTTCATTTAAATCGCTATAGCTTACGATTCGCTTCGGTAGTTCCTCGCCGCCCATCTTTTCCTTAAGGGCATCGCGATCTTTCAGATCCATATAAGCGTATTTCGAGTAAAACTCCGGCAGCTTGAAGCCCATAACAGAATCATTCAAGAAGTACTCAAGAGTAGCCAGCTTTTTATCTTGTAGGTGAACTTCCAGGTTCCCCGTCTGTTGATTTTTCTGTTCATCGATGTTGCTTTGCATTACGAACTTCGCTTTGCCCAGCATGTCGAGTATTTTTTGTGCTTGCGGGTCTGGGATAGTTGCATCTAGGGCAATTTCACTCAACTCAGTGGTGGAGTGAACTGGTTTTTCCATGTACGGCTTCATGTAGTCTTGGTATTCACCATAAGCTTTGGATGCGTCGTTAGAGAACTTCATCATGCTCTCCGCTTCCGCTTGCAGGTAAATCGTTTTTGCACTCTTAAACAAATCGTACTTGGCATAGGCGGTACCTAATCCACCGAGCACAACGACAGCCGCTGCCCCCGCGATTAGCCATACTTTCTTCTTGCTTTTACGCGGTGGGTTCACGTTTGTTGCAGTTTCCATTTTTTCTCTCCCCTTTTGCTCTCTCTTTGGTGAGTCTAAATGTGCGTAATGATTTTGCGCACTCGATTTTGTATTGTACCATAAGGAGTAAGATGGGGAACGATTTCCAGTAAATTTCTTCAAAAATGAGGAAGAAAGACCCAAAAGTTGCATTCTTCCTACTTTTGTATGCATATAGAACAAAGAAAAAGCGACAGCAGGGGGGAGATCACATGGATTTTCGCGTGCTGCAAACGTTTATGGTGGCGGCCACGACAGAAAATTTTCACCAGACAGCAGAAGCGTTGTTCATTGCGCAGCCTACTGTCAGCCAGCATATACGACAATTGGAAAAGGAATTGGGGATCAAGCTATTTGAACGGGTTGGCAAACGCGTTCGGTTAACAGCCGCGGGCAAACGCTACTTGCCACATGCAAAAGGACTTCTCCAACAGTGGCATAACAGTATGGAGGACTTGCAGGCTTGGAGACAGGGTTATCGGGAAAAGCTGCAACTGGCTGTTTCTCCGATTATTGCCCGTGCTCGTTTTTCTCATTTGCTGCACCGATACACCAAGCTCTATCCCGATGTAGATATCTCGATTAAAATTGTCGACTCCGTGGAAATTGGCCCGCTGGTTCAAAATGGACAAGCTGATCTGGGCTTAACCCGGATGGTGCCGGGAGAATTCCAGTTGTCTACTTATCTTTTGTACGAAGATCCTGTCGTTTTTGCAGTCCCTCACAGCGGCGGAGATATGGAGGCGCCCTTGCCTGATTGGGAGCAGGAGGTGCAATCGAACCGTTTGCTGACCCACAATCATCCGGGCTACTGGGATGAGTTGCTGTTGCTGTTGCGTCAGAGGGGACTTTCCTTGCGTACGATGGCTGTTTCGCAGGTAGACATTACAAAGCGGTTCATCGAGGATGGGTTGGGTGTTTCCTTTTTGCCTCGGACGGCTGTCGATCGGGAGTTGTTTGAAAATCGCTTTATTGAACTGCCCACACCTGGCCTTGTTTTGCCGAAGGTCGCTTCTTATTTGCTCGTACCCAAAGCAGGGATTAGCGAGCCAGCGCAGCATTTTATGGAAATCTTGCATTCCTTGTATCCACCGATGCCGCTTGTTCAGTCGGGTGGACGGACATAAAAGATAACAAGCCTGTAAGGTAGAGGTAAGGTGAATCAATACTTTTGATGAGCATATGTATGCTATACTGAACCCTGCTTAAAGACAGCAGGAGGGAATGACGAATATGCAGGCTGAACCTATCACACAGAAGGATCGGATTTATTCTATTGACATTGTAAGGGGATTGGCGTTGTTCGGGATTTTGCTGGTGAACTTGCCAGGCTTTATCATGTATTCGGAAGACGTTCCTATGCCAATAGAGGCAGGGATCGATGCATGGCTTCGCTTATGCTATGATCTATTCATTCAAACAAAATTTTTCGGGATTTTTTCGTTTCTGTTTGGCTTGGGTTTTTACATTTTCATGTCACGGGCTGAACAGCGTGGACAAAAAGTATTTCGTCTCTTCAGTAGGCGGTTACTCGCGATGTTTTTCATTGGTGTGATTCACGTCATTTTATGGTTTGGAGATATTTTGACGGTGTACGCATTGCTCGGCTTTTTACTGATGCCTTTTTATAGAAGAAAGTCTTCTACGATTCTAGCATGGGCAGCCAGTCTGGGAGGAGTGTACATGCTCACTCAAGGCGTGGCACTTGTACAGACGCTCAATGGTCAAGAAGTCTATCCGTTAGTAAAATCATTCCAGACGACACTGATCCCGATTTACGTGATGTTCCTGTTTGGTTTGTATGCGGGAAAACGCGGCTTGATTGCTCAAATTCGCGAGCATAAGCCGTTGTTGAAACGAATCGCTGCTACTACTCTTGTAATCAGTCTTCCAATCGCAGCAGGGATTGTGTGGGCCAGCGGTGTCGGCTTTGGTTCAAAGCTTGAACATGTGAATAAAATATTGGTTGATCTGAGTACGCTGCCTATGGCGCTGTGTTTGATAGCCAGCTTGTTTCTATTGCTGGATCGTGAACCGGCAAGGAAGGTTCTACAGCCATTTGCCTACACGGGACAAATGGGGTTAACGACTTATTTGGGTCAGACAGTCATCATGACCATTCTGATTTCTTTGTTCGATATTACAGCAATGCCGCTCTCTTCTTGGTTTTTGCTCGCGCTGCCAATCTATGCGTTTCAATTACTCGCAAGCTGGCTGTGGCTGAAGCGTTTTAATCGAGGTCCGATGGAAAAGCTGTGGCGCTTCCTTACGTACGGACGTAAAAAGAAGGCAGTTCCAGCTCCTGCTAACTGATTGTAAAATGTGATCAAAAACCCGGTTTTCTTTTATTTCCCTTCACGATTATGAATCGATTATACTGAAGAGAAAAAAGACGAAAATGGAGTGGTGATGATGACAAAACAACATCCTTTGGCTATCGGCTTGGATGGTATCGCCGTAGCAGAAACAGACCTTAGTTTGGTGGATGGAATTAATGGACTGCTGGTGTACCGCGGTCATTGGGCGCGTGATTTGGCTATTCACCATACATTCGAGGAAGTGGCACACCTGCTCTGGTTCGGACATTTGCCTAGCGAGCAGGAGTTGAATGTTTTAAAAGATAAGTTCAAAGCAAACCGTGAGCTGCCGGAGCACGTAAAGGGAATCCTGAAGCTGATCCCAGCAGATGTAGATATGATGAGTGTACTGCGTACAGGTGTTTCGGCCCTGGGCAGTTCCTCGCACGGCTTCCCGCCAACCATCGATGAGGTGATTGCGCTGGCTGCCAAGATGCCGACAATCGTTGCGTATCGCTTCGCTTGTCTGGAGGGCCGCGAGCCGCTGGCACCGAATCCGGAGCTGGATCATACAGCGAACTATCTGTATATGCTCAAGGGTGAAAAGCCGAAAGCGGCACATGTACGTGCACTGGATGCGTACCTGATTTTGACACAGGAGCATGGCATGAATGCATCCACATTCTCCGGTCGTGTCGTCAGTTCGACCGAATCCGATCTGATTTCTTCCATTACGGCTGCAATCGGAACCCTGAAAGGGCCTTTGCACGGCGGAGCACCATCTGAAGTGACGGAGATGATCGAGGCTATCGGCACGAAGGAAAACGCAGAGCCGTGGCTGCGCAACAAGCTGGAGAACGGCGGACGCTTGATGGGATTCGGACACCGCGTCTATAAAACAATTGATCCGCGTGCAACTGCTCTGCGCGTAGTTGCATCCGAGCTGTCGTCCAACGATCCGTGGTTCGATCTGGCGACACACGTAGAAAAAGTAGGCTTGCAGCTGCTGGAAGAGTATAAACCAGGCCGCAAGCTGAATACAAACGTAGAGTTTTTTGCCGCAGCTGTCATGCGCGCAGTGGGCTTGGACGACAATTTGTTTACACCAACATTTGCTGTGAGCCGTGTAGTCGGTTGGAGTGCGCACATTCTGGAGCAGGCAGGCAATAATCGCATTATTCGCCCGCAATCCAATTACATTGGCACGATGCCAGAATAATAAAGACGTTAATTATAAAAGCTATCCGTTATGCGGATGGCTTTTTTTGTGTTTTATAGATGTGGCTGCGGTGGGGAGAAGAATATTTCCAGTCTAGGCTCCAGGCTCCGTCCCGCTGAGGGCTGAGACTGTCCGCTCCGAAGGGATTCGCGGGGAAACGCAAAAGTGGTAGCCGCTTTGTCGCGCGGGCACGGTTGCGTTTCTTTTGCCCGCAAATCCCTTCTCCGCTCGGTCGGACTCCACAAGTCGCTACGTCTGGAAATATTCTTCTCTGTCGTAACAGATGACATCCTTACATTCTTTTAAGTCTTTTTAAAACCCGTTTAAGCAGGAAAAGCTCGTAGAGGAAACAGGAGAAAAAAGCGAAGATCTTTGGTACACCGACCGAGACGGAATGCAAAAAGCGAAACACGCTCTTAAGCGTCCACCTCTGAAAAACCTCCTGAAAGAACTACTTTGGACGCGGTTTCGCTTTTTGCATGGAGTCGGGCAGTGAATCCCTCAGCGGGTGGGACAAGAAGCTGAGCGTTTTCTCCTGTTTCCTCCCCACCACTACAGCCGGAAAAAAGTATTATATTGTTTTAACAAAGTGCAACTTGGGATTGCAGAACATGCTTACTTTTGGAATGATAATAAAAAAAGTAAGGAGTGGAGCAAATGGCGTTGTTGTCTACCCCGTTTCAGTTCAAAGGACTTAGCTTGAAAAATCGGATTGTCATGCCGCCGATGTGCCAATACTCTGTGGATGCACACGATGGAACACCAACGGACTGGCATTTTGTTCATTACGTTTCTCGTGCAGTAGGCGGAACAGGTCTGATCATCGTGGAAATGACCGATGTTGAGCCTGATGGCAGAATTTCCAACGGCGATTTGGGCTTGTGGTCTGACGAGCAGATTCCGGCGTATGCGCGGATCGTCTCCGAGGTTCATAAGTATGGGGCCAAAATTGGCATACAGATTGCTCATGCGGGCCGCAAAGCGGAAGACGCAGAAGTGCCTGTATCGGCGTCCGCGATTGCTTTCCCAGGGGCGCGCTACAAAACGCCACGGGCGTTGACGACAGAAGAAGTCAAGCAAATGGTCGTCAAGTTCCAGGACTCAGCGAGACGTGCGGTGGAAGCCGGGTTTGACACCATTGAAATCCACGGTGCGCACGGATACTTGGTTCACCAGTTCCACTCCCCTTTGACAAATCAGCGAGATGATGAGTACGGGCGGGATAAGGCGCTGTTTGGCGTGGAAATTATTCAGGCGATCAAAGAGGTCATGCCAGCTGACATGCCGCTGATCATGCGCGTCTCAGCCATAGAGTACGTAGATGGTGGATATGGGCTGGATTACAGCACGGAGCTATGCCGCCGTTACAAGGAAGCAGGCGTGGATATTTTCCATCTATCCAGCGGCGGGGAAGGACCAATTGGTTCAGCAGGTCGTCCAGGTGTTCATCCTGGCTATCAAGTACCATTGGCACGTGCAATTAAGCAGGCATTGAATGTCCCAGTCATTGCAGTCGGCAACCTCGATGATCCAAAAGTGGCGGAAGCATCAATTGGCAATGGCGATACGGATTTGGTAGCAGTCGGACGCGGCATGCTACGTGATCCTTATTGGGCACTGCATGCGATTCATGAGTTGTCTGCGGATGAGTTGCAGCCACCAAAGCAATATTCGAGAGCGTTTTAAGCGAGCAAAAGAGCGACGGGCTTTCCTTTTGACTGCATGGGTCGGAGGAGAGCCCTTTTTTACCGTGAGTCCTTGACACCTTTTGACAGTCCGTTTACCGAACTCGATTTCGAGGACGTTGACAAAGCCTTCTGGCAGATCGCTGACCTTTTGTTCATTCAGGCTTAATATAATATGTGGTAGACTAAAACAAAAAAGGAAGGGGGTTCCTGTTCGTTGCGAGAGCTTTCTGCCATTCGTTTTACAGAGGGAGAACCACTATTCATCCAAATCTATCACTATATCAAAGACGAAATATTGCGTAACCAAATCACGCATGAAGAATTTCTCCCCTCGATCAGAAGCTGTGCGCAATCGCTTGCTGTCAGCAAAAACACGGTAGAAGTTGCCTATCAGCTATTGGTATCGGAAGGGTACATCAGCAGCATTTCGAAAAAAGGATATCAGGTGACGTACAAAGCAGGACCTCCTTCCGGGCAGTACGCAGCGGAACGAGAAGACTCTCGTATACTGCCGATTCGCTATGACTTTCGCTATGGCAACATCGAGCTAGGGGTATTCCCTTTTCATCCGTGGAATAAGCTGCGCAACAAGCTCATTTCCTACCATCAGCGTACGTATATGGTGGAGGGTCTGGCTCAAGGCGAATACGTCTTGCGAAAAGAACTCTCGAAATTGCTGCATGAAACGAGAGGAGTCCTCGCCACACCGGAGCAGATCATTATTGGAGCCACCCCGCAACAGTTGGTGTCGATTGTCGTCCAGCTTCTGGACAGAGAGAAGCATGTGATTGGCGTAGAAAATCCGGGCTATGATGGTGCGAGAAATACGTTTCTCAACGGTGGCTACCATGTACATGGCATTTCCTTGGAGGCAGACGGTGTATCCATCGAAGAGCTGAGGAAAAGCGGGGCAAGCATCATGTACGTGAGTCCTTCCCAGCAATTCATCAACAAAATGACGATGTCTTTGGAGAAAAGAAACGAATTGAACCTGTGGGCGCAATCTTTGCCGCATTCTTATTTGGTGGAGGATGACTACGAATGGGAGTTCAAATATCAAGAGAGCTACATCCCTTCGATCCAGAGTCTGTCTCCCCAAAAGGTTGTTTACATGGGGAGGCTCTCCAAAGCATTGCTGCCGCTCGTAAACGTCAGCTACGTCGTCCTTCCTTACGAGTTGTTATCGCGATTTCACCAGCGCGTGCCTGAATACGATCAGCCTGTTTCTCGCTTGGACCAGTTGACGCTAGCGGCGTATTTGTCTGATGGCTATTGGCATAGGCATTTGCAGCACATGCGAAAAAACTACGTGGAAAAGCGAGAGGTGTTTCTTCAGGCAGTCGCTCGTTACATGGACGGGCGTGTGGAAATAGAAGGGAAGGATACGGGGCTACATGTATTTTTGACTGTAAAAAGTCAGTGTACGGAAGCGGAACTCATGGAGCGTGCCTATCAAAAAGGCGTAAAAGTCTACGGAACTGCTCGATACTGGCTGCATGATACAAGGGAGCATCCGACGGTATTGCTAGGATACGGAGCATTGACTCCCGACGATATTCAGGAGGGCATTCGCTTGTTGGCTAGTGCTTGGTTCGAGTAACTGATCAGCTCTCTGTCCCACTCATCTTGAACGATCTGTCCCTTTGGCCCAGGATGGCTATCCATTACGATGGACAGGACAGCGATTAGAAAGGGTGGGAAAAATGAAATTCATTTTTGATCTGGACGGGACGATCTGCTTCAAGGGTCGGCCGATCTCAACGAACATTTTGGATAGCCTGCTTGCACTCGAACAAGCGGGACATACCGTAGGTTTCGCCTCCGCAAGACCGTGTCGCGACATGCTGCCCGTCCTAGATGAGCGATTTTCCAACCATCTCCTCATTGGCGCGAATGGGGCGATGACACATCACCAAGGTAGCTTGCAGGGCTGCGTGCCGATCCCGGATCGTTTGGCACATGAAATCATCAGCATTCTCGATGATTATCGGGCGCAGTATTTCATCGATGACTCGTGGAATTACGCACATAATTGTGTGTCGACACACCCTTTTTTGAGCTATGTCGATCCCAATCGGACAGCAAGCCGCGTAGACGTGGATCAACTGAATGCCGTGCTGAAAATCCTGATTTTATCGTGTGACCGTTATGAAGAATTGCTGGCGAGAATCAAGGAACTCGACGTTACGCTACATTATCATTCGGCAGAAGGCATTCTCGACCTCACGTATCGGGGAGTGAATAAATGGGCTGCCCTGAATCGGTTCGATGTGGCAGGGGAGCCGTTCATCTGCTTTGGTAATGACATGAATGATTTGCCGCTGTTTGAAAAAGCGCATCATTCGGTATTAATTGGCGAGTATGAACCGCTGCTTGCATTAGCGAAGGAAAAAATCGCTATGGATGATCATGTGGAGCAATCTATTATCGCAAAATTGCGAGAGTTTGGCTCGGACAACTGAATGATGAACAAACGTCCGAATGTGGAGATCCGGACGCTTGTTTTCATCAACGATTATTGGATCATCTCGGCACAGCACCAACCGCATACACTTTGCAGCCGATCAGGATCTTCCCAGCAACAGGCTCTGCATCGCATGCTTCTTTCTCTGGGAGGATTGTGCCTGGAATAAGGCTCACGATCAGGATTATGAGGAGTAGAATATTGCACCAAACGACCATTTACTTTCTTGAATCCTTTGTTGCGGGATTTATTCCTTCTCAAGGATGATCACTCCTTTAGATGATATACGATAGGGTATGCTCAAAAAATTTTGATTGAATAGACATGCATCTCCAATTACAAAAAATGGATAAATCACTTGTTCTTATTCATTAGCGAGTGGTTGCATTGTGTGGGAGGTAATTAAATCATGAATCAATCATTGGAGAAGAGACATCAGGCACTGCGCGGAGCAGAGACCAAAGCTGAGTTTTTATTTACCACCATTGAAGAGAAGGGCATCATTCGCGGCGGTGTGACGGAAAAGGATATCAACAAAGAGATTTACGAGCTGGCCTTTCAATTGTTCGGGATCAAGAAATATTGGCATAAGCGAATTGTGCGAGCGGGAAGTAACACGCTGTTTCCGTACCGAGAAAATCCACCGAACTTGACTGTCGCTCCCGAAGATATTGTCTTTCTCGATTTCGGGCCCATTTTTGAGGACTGGGAAGCCGATCTCGGGCGGACGTATGTGCTTGGAAATGATCCGGTAAAACAAAAGCTGCGCGACGATATTGAAAAAGCGTGGGACGAGGGCAAGGCTTACTTTTTGTCCAAGCCGGATATTACGAGCAGCGAGCTGTTTTTCTACATGTGTGAGCTCGCCAAAGCATACGGCTGGGAGTACGGTGGACCGCACGCGGGACATCTCATCGGCGAATTCCCGCATGAAAAAATTCAGGGGGACGATATCGTGAACTATATTCACCCTGACAATCACAAGCCAATGAGTGAGTCGGATCATAACGGACACCCGCGTGATTGGATCTTGGAGGTTCATTTTATTGATCGGGAACGAGAAATTGGGGGATTTGTGGAGAAGCTGTTGACGGTGGAGTAGGGTATATTCCTTGCCCTTGGTGAATTATTGGAGATTCCGATTGTTCGTCGGAGTCTTTTTTTATTTTCACGGGTATGACATTTTAAGAGGCAGGGAAATTTGGTATACAGAATATCTATGATCCGCTGTTTGTTAGGGGGTGCTTATAATTCAAGGTGATCATCACTAGAAATTAGTTTATTCCCTTTAAAAGTTTTACTTAGGGGGCCGTTATTCAGCAAGAAATCTAACTTGATAACGGTACTCCTGCAAAATGAATGTCCTTCTCTAATCATAAGAACAATGTTGATGCTGCTGTACAAGAGCTATATTTTTAGTTAGACGGTGCTAAGGAAGTTTAAAAAATTGATAGATACTTATTAAAAATGTGCGATTATTCTTAAAGAATTGTAAAAAACAAATTAATTTGGTAATATATACCTGTAAATTAAAATCTAGGAGGTCTTGTGATGTTTGCTAAAAAGTCTTTACTATCTGCTGTAGCTACTGCTCTTCTACTGGGTGTTTCGGTTACTGGGGGTGGCATGAGTCCTGTATTTGCATCGTCCGTACAACAGAGCCCTCAACAAATAATGAGACTAATTGGGGATAAATATCAGGTTGGAGAAGTTCTTAGCGATAAAGATGCAGAATTAGTTAAAAAATATGCCTTTGAACCAAATCATGTTAAAACCTTAGCAGACGCTCAACCAGATAACTGGACAGTAACTGGAAGTGATTCAAACACAGCTTTTAATGCTTTTATATCGGGGACTGTATATGTTGGCTTAAACTTATGGGAAAATAATTTCAGAGCAGACCTGACAACTTACGTGAAGAAAGGAACACCAACGCATTATCAAAATTCAATCCAGCTGGATGCTTACGGTCTTGTAGGTGCAGGTGGAACAAAGATTGGGAAGACTGCTGAATTTGAGGTAAGCAGTGGTTGGACACCGAGTAGTAAATTACAATATAGCTCTACATTTGATCAACCGTTTAATGCATCAGTAGCTTATTACTACATAACTCCAAAAGGAGCAGTAAAAGGTGCAACTGGGTCCATAGAGATTGTAGGAGTCGGTAAAAAAAAATAAACTTTAAAACTACTCCTTATTTCCAAATGGAGTAGTTTTATTTGTATAATACAAATTAATTACAAATTTAAGAAAATGAGGTGTACTTATGGGGAGTGTAGGTTATCCTGGTCTCATGGTTCTGGTAGTTTTTGCGATTGTCGTTTCAGCAATTGTATATAAGATAGTAGAAAAGAAAAAAAGAAAAAGAGGCTAAAATCGCTAGCTGTTTCCCAAGCGCCTGTCGTTCCGTAGGTTAAAAGAGATTTGGATACGCTTGCTTTTACCAGTTTGTTAGACCCTCCGCTTGAAGGCATTCGACTACGGCCTGCAAAAAAAGGGGATTTCCCCGAACAAGTCAATCTGGATCAAGCCATACAATTACTTCCGTCTACCATGACCTGGAATGACATCCGAGAATGGCAGCAATGAGGAGCCAAGGCAAAAGAACTGGCTCCGGCTGCCGCCCCTGACTTTATCGAATGCTTCGTCGACTTCGCATCCCGAGGAATTCTCTCCTATCTCTACCCGAAACCCTGCTAGCACTTAATACATCACCATGTTCCCGGTCTTTTTCATATGCTTCTCCGCTTGCTTCAACAACACAAAGGTCGCAGTCACGAGCACCAGCAAAACAGCCGCGAGAAGTCCCATACTTGGGAGCATTGTTTGTAACGACGCTCCCTCCATCAGCAGCTCGCGAATGAGCTGGAGCGCGTAGGTCAGGGGAAAGCAAAAGGAAATGACCTTGGCCCAAACCGGAAAGGCCATCGGGGGCAGACGGACACCGGAAAAGATCAGCATCGGCTCATCCAGAACGGTGTACAGAAAGCTCGAATCGCGTGAAAACAGGAAGAGCACACAGAGAAAGCCGCCCCAGACGATGGCTGATACCAGCAAAATGAGGAAGGCGAGCGGAGGCGCCCACCAGCCGCTTAGCTGAATGCCATCGACAAAATACAAGGCTAACAGGGCAAAGCAAAAGAACAGCCAGACTCCTTCAATCAGCGAGGAAAGCGAACGCCCATACAGAAAAGCGAGTCGGTTGACCGGGCTGATGAAGATCATTTCCATGGTTCCTGCTTGCCGTTCAAAGCTCATTTGCCAGGACGACTGCACCAGGCACCAATAAAAGATATAGCCTAAATAGCCAGTCAGCAGGAACAAGGGCAACTGCTCGTAACTGATGAACCGGGCTAGAGGGGAATCAGCTCCCATCCGAAACGGGGCAAACGAATAGTACGCAGTCACGAAATTGATGACAGGCCAGACCAAAAGCGAGAAGTAGATCATTTTGCTGTGAAACGAATGGCGGTGCTCCTTGATGATTTCGGCCAAAAGCAGGCTGCCTAGCTGTTTCATGCCCCCCTCCGATCTGCCATGTGCAGGATAACGTCCTCCAGTGATGGCTGTTGGGTGGAGAGACGCAAGACAGGGGATTGGTGAGCAGCCAAGAGGGAGAGCAGCGGAGTCGTCATATCCGTTTTTCCCCGTAATGTCACTTCCCAGGTCTGCTCGTCTGTTTCTGCGATTTCATGTGAACCGCCGTAATCAAGAACCAGCCTGCGCAGATCGTAATCGAGTGAGTCTGAGAGAGAGGGGATCACTACCTGTAAGGCGGTATCCAGGTGGAGCGATTTGGTCAGGTGCTCCGGTGTATCATGCGCCACGAGCCTTCCTTTATCGATGATGTATACCTCGTCGCAAAGCTCTTCTACCTCATGAATGTAGTGGCTGGTCAGCAGAATGGCTTTTCCATGCTGAGAAGCGAGCTCACTCACATGCTTGCGAAGCTGCCGAGCAATGGGGGCGTCCAAGCCGAGAGTCGGCTCGTCCAGGAACAGGTAGCGCGGGTCATTGATCAGGCCGCGGGCGATTTGCAGTCGTTGCTTCATGCCTTTGGAATAACGCTCGACAGGGGTGTTGGCTGCCTCAAACAGGCCAACCTGCAAGAGCAATGAATCGATCCGATCGCGCAAGGCCTGCCCTTGCAAACCGTATAGACTGCCGAAATATTGCAGGTTTTCCCGCCCGGTCAGCCGCCAGTACAGCATGCGCTCGCCCCCTGCGATCATATTGACCTTGGCCTTGACGAAACGATCGTCCTTTACCGCGTCATAGCCGTCTACCGTGATCTTGCCGCTGGTCGGGGTGAGTAGTGTGGAGCACATCTTGATCGTTGTTGTTTTTCCTGCACCATTAATGCCTAACAATCCAATAATTTTGCCGGGTACCATGCGAAAAGACAGATCAGCAACTGCCTCGACCTCTGTCCATTGCTGGCGAAACCAGCCCTTTTTCTCCTTCACTCGGTATACCTTGCGTACATTTTCTGCAAGTAGCATGATGGTTGACCTCCTCGTTATCCAAAAATTGATTCCATGACGCGTTTTTCCATCCGACGAATGCCCCACACCCCAATGACGAGATAGACGAGGGACAGGACTGCCATATGAAACAGCTGTGGGGAAACAGCATGCAGCGGCGCCCCTTGAATCACGCATTGCCGAAAAGCATCCAGCGCAGGCGCGAGCGGCATGATGAGACCGAGTGGTTGCACCCATTCAGGCAAATACGGAATCGGGAACGTTACCCCACTGACAAAGGCCATCACGGCAAACAACGTGTTTTGTGTGATGTACGTATCGCGGAACCAAAGCATGAGGCTGCCCAATACGAGCGCCTGACAAAAGAAAGCCCCTGTAGACAATATCCAGACAAGGATGGCGCTCCATACGTTTGTATGAGAAAGGGTCAGCCCAAACAACGCCCCTACAAGTACGATCACCGAAAATTCAAACAAGGTACGCATGAGCTGTTGAGCGACATTCCCTAAAAAATACCCCCTGCGCAAGGAAGGAGTGAGCAAAACCGCCTCCAAGGTCCCTTCCCGTAGCTCCGTAATGAGTGAGCGGCTGACATTCATCAAGGTCGAGACGGCAAACGCATAAAAAGCCCCGCCGAGGATGGCGTATGACAAGTAATCGGACGAGCCGGTGAGATGTGCGAAATTCTCGTCCAACTGCCCGGCAAATACATAGTGATAGGCGAAGAAGGCAAACAGCACCGTGTACACCCCGGAAAAAATGTGGCCGATGACAAACGACCACGGATAGGCACGAATCATTACGAGGGTATTGCGGATAAAGGTAGCTTTGGCGACATGAAACACGTTATTTCCTCCGTTCTGGGGGATGTGATAAAGCAGGTGGAGAGATAAGTTCGGGAACAGGCATATCGATGAACTCATGCAGATCGACGGCGAGTTGTTCCAGCCGGTAAGCAATCGCGCGGTAAAACACATACCGTCCCCGCCGTTCACTCCAGATAAAGCCTGTGTCTACCAACAGATTCAGGTGCTTGTTAACGGCAGGTTCACTAATGTTGTGCAGGTCAGCCAACTGCTGCGTGCAGTAAGGATGAGCCAATAATGATTTGAGAATCGCCGTCCGCGTCGGATCACTGAACACCTTCATTTTGTTGATGAAGTCAGCGGGAATCACCGAGGTGGCTCTGGTGCCGGGAACTTCAACGAATAAGCCCACGGAGATATGGTCGTCATAAATGCCGAGCAACAAATGCGGCGCGATAAAAGTAGAGACACGCAAATGGATACGCGCCAGCTCCGAATAGCCAAATGTGTACGTTTTGGCCTTATGAAATTGCAAGAAGTCTTCATGCACCTTCAAGCGCGGGTGTATCTGCGACAAAAACGGAATTGGATCAAGCTTGATCTGCTCTTGTGCTTCATGTACGGCGCGGACGAGCCACGGTTCAATCCGCCGTTCTTCTGCCTGGAAAAAAGGCAGGTAGTCGTAGCAAAACTCGAGAAAACTGCGCTTGGTCGAGAGCGGATGGCGCAAAAGCTCCCGATGCTCCGGTTTCAGTTCATCAAAAATCTCGTCCGTACGTCCTTGCATCCAAGCGTGAAGCTGTCTGGGATGATAGATGGGACCGATCATGAGTTGGGCAAATTCGCCAGCATCCATCGCTTGTACACGCTCCAATGCGGCCTCAACAGAATGCTCAAAGCACTCCTCCCAAGGCGCCAGGAAGTCCATGGCATCGAGAAACTGATTGGACATGGAACTAAAAAAGTGAAGCTTTTTCAAGAACGGGGCAGGTAAAGCAGTGAGCAACTCCTCCGCCCAATGCAAGCGGGAGGTGTGATGCGCAGGCTTTGCAAGCACATGGAGACTTAAGAAAAACTCATAGCCAGGTATGTATGCGACATGCAGATGCTTACGCAGCCAGTCAGGCAAATCTTGCACCGAGCATTCTCCTTTCTTTTTCAATTAACCATTCGGTGAATTTAATTTTGGAGTGGGCAAAATTGAAGAAATTATGCCGGAGGGGGATCTCGATGTCAAGAGAAAAAGAAAACAACCACGGCTAACGCATAGCACGTGGTTGTGGAAGGGTATTACGTCTCAGAGAAACGAGAGCCGAGCATTTGTACGGCTTGCTGCATTGCTGTCAAATCCGCTTCGGGAAGAGATTGTTCCTGATAGCGATATTGCTGATAATAACGTGTGATGCGAGCGACTGCATCCAGTTGACCTGCATCTAGCAAGGGCTGTTCGCGCAGGCGATTGAAAAATTCTTGGGGTGTTTCATGCAACTTGATTGGCACTCCTCGCTTCTCCATGAGGACAAGGAATTGATAGTAAGCGTACCTGGTGGGATCATCCTCTGGGCCAACGGGCTGTTTGAACCATTTGGCAGAGCCATCTTCTGCGCTTTCTTCACTGGTAGAGGGAGGAACAGTGGTCAATATGGTATTTTGTGCAGCCGCCACTTCTTTTTCCAGTGAAATCGACCCCTTGAAGCGCTTTTTCCAGATGTATCGGCCCAGCAGGATCACACAGGCGAGGATGAAGGCAATGATTAAGTATGGCTGCAGAACAGAAAAGAGTGACTCTCCGAGCTGTACCTGCACGCTGGGATTATCTGGTTTTTGTCCTGTACTGTCCGTTACTAACTTAATCGCTGCTTGTTTTTGGTTCGCCCTTTCGTACAAGTGTTCAAACAATTTCACAATGAAAATAAGCACGGGCTCAAAGAGCGTATACAGTGCGGCGCTGACAGGTCCTTTTATCCAACTCCAGATCCAATAGATGAGGCTAAGTACGATAGAGCTGACAGCCAAATAGCCCGCGATCAAAAAAATACGAGTGCCGAGCACTTGACTGCCGAGTAGCAAGCGAATGCGAGCGGGCAGCCTCGTAGAAAGTGATCCTTCCCGCAGCACGAACGCCCCAATTGCTACCAACATATAGCTGAGAGTAATGAGGACAAGCATGGAAAAAGAAGCTCCGAGCGAATAGGAACCCGGGTCAACGATGGAGGTGTAAAGCACTGCTATCACGAGCTGTATCAGGCCCGCCATCAGTGCCAGAACAAATCTCCGTTGCAGACTGTCATGTCGATAACCTTCCGAGGCAGCACTTTGTACTCGCCAAAAATAAACAGCAGCCAGTACCAGCGCGATGAGCCAAGAATCGTAGAGGTAGAAGCTGCCCATTCCTATGAAAAACACAAGGGGATACAGTAACAGATGGAGCATAAATCGACCGCCACCACCGTAGTGCAACCAGCTCCCAGCCAGGAGAAGGATCGCTGCCGCTAGGCAAAACGTGAGCAGTTGACCAAAGCCCGCTGTCATATACCCAAACAATATCAAGCAAACGCCCATCAGCATGGCCTCCAGCCAAAACGCGAGCGTCCAGCGGCCCATCAACGAGAGTGTCATCCCATCATCACGCTCCTTTTTTTCAAGCGAGCATGCAAAAAGCGCTGGATGATGACAGGGTCAGAAGAAACATCCAACACCGCAACCTGATGACCGCATTGAATAAGGCGCTCCGCAGAGGCTTGTACGGATGGGTCCATTCGTGGTGTCACAATGAGAATGGCTTCCTTCCCATGTGCTCCCTCTAACCGGCGAAGAACAGGCTCCAGTGGCGTCGTCACAAAATGGTGCATTTGCGCCAGTTGGGTCATGACGTGCAAGTGGTGTGCTTTTCCACTTCCCGCAGGCAAATGAAAATGCTCACGTCCTCGTTGCTTCACGGTGAGATACAGCTCGTATCCGACCGCTTGTTTCCTGCACAGGCTAGCTAAAGCCGCAAGACAGGAGATGGTCCGTTCATTGGCGATATCGTTATACTTTTGCATCATTGGTTCATAGGAGGGCAGGATGTGCCCGACAATTCGCCAGTTTGGATGGGCTGTATATTCGAAAAGACGCGTCTCCAGAGAGCCTGTTTTGGCGGTTGCCTTCCAATGGATGTGCTTGAAACGGTCGCCTGGCATGTACGACCGAACGCCACGCTGAAAAGTGACATCGTCCTGTTGGCGCTGACGAGAGAGCCGGTTCCCGTCCGGTTCCGTTTTAGCGAGCACGACGGGAGAAAGAGCAAGAGGCAACGGATAGACCAGCAAGGAAAAGGAAACGGACAGTGTCATGGCGGTAGGCTCCTCACCCAATAACGGCAATGTCTCGGATTGAACATCCGTCAGCCAGACCGTACCTCGTTTATTCGGGATGAGAATCAAGGTGCGTGTGGCACTTTTCCTAATCGGCAGATCAAATCGCAAGCGAACGCTCGTCCGATGATTGAGGATTCGCACCTCGTCTGCGCCTTCCACTAAGACATGCTCCGGCAGTGTGAAGCGAAGCCAGGTAACAGGCAAAGGCAGCCACGAACGATTGTGCAAGCGAACTGTAATGTGCACGGGTGTCCCTGACAGGACGCGCGTTTGATCACTGGACCATTCGAGCGACACCCATTTGGACATGGACTTGGCCCACCAGTCTTGGGCAGCGGGGAGAAAAAAGAAAAAGCCCCCAAACAGAAAGAAAAACCAGTGGCCCGAAAAAACGGCGAAAAGCAGCAAGACAAAACCGATTACGTGAAAGGTTTGCTTGGTGATCATAGCGCTACACGCTTTCTTCGACGGGAGCGTGGACGCTGGTCAAGATTTGCTCCACGACTTCCTGTTCCGTCACATGCAGCTCTGCTTCCATGGAGAGGCGGATGCGGTGAGCTGCCAGACTTGGAAACACCACTTTTACATCATCCGGTAAGACATACGTACGACCGGAAACGAACGCGTAGGCCTGGGCGGATCGCAACAGGGCGAGCATGGCGCGCGGACTGATGCCCACCTCAACCGAGCGATGCTGGCGAGTTGCTTCCGTCAGATCGATGATATAGTCTTCCACCGGTTGGCTGACGTGAACGGTCGTGACCTCGCGTTGCAGAGCTGCAATTTGTTCGACAGTGATGACCGGCTCGACAGCATCTAAGGGGGAGCCGCTGCGGAATCTCCGCAAAATGTCTTTGGCATCCTCTCGCGTACCGTAGCCAAGAGACAGCTTGAAAAGGAAGCGGTCCAACTGTGCTTCCGGCAGCGGATAGGTCCCTTCCGATTCAATCGGATTTTGGGTAGCAATGACCAGCATGGTTGATGGGAGTGGCAGTGTGACGCCTTCAATCGTAACCTGGCGTTCCTCCATGCATTCCAGCAAGCCGGATTGAGTCCGGGGAGTGGCCCTGTTTATTTCATCTGCGAGCAAGACATCAGCAAAAACAGGTCCCTTGCGCAATTCAAATTCACTGGTTCGTTGATTGAAAACATGTAGACCGACGACATCAGAAGGCAGTAAATCGGCAGTAAATTGCAGGCGGTTGTAAGAGCCGCCAATCGCTTGCGCCAATGTTTTGGCAAGCACGGTTTTTCCCATTCCGGGCAAGTCCTCCAGCAATACGTGACCACGAGCGAGCAAGGCTGTTACCAATAGGCGGATCTGACTTTCTTTGCCCACGATGACGCTTGCGACAGCATGCTGAAGGTTATCCAATGTCGGATGAGTCATGAAAATTCTCCTTTTTCCATTCAAAATTGAGGGGGCGCACAGATTTCATTATATATGGAATATCCTGTTATTTACAAATTTTCGAAATAATACTCCCGCCAGCGAAGCAAGTACGATGACGGCACCTACAGAGATATAAAGAGGGCGCATCCCTACCTGATCGCTCAGCTGTCCGCCAAGCCAAATACCGACGGGCATCGTCGCACGCACGATGAGCAGACGGACAGAGAGTACACGCCCCATTAGCTCGGAAGGAACATGAAGCTGATACAGGCTTGTGCTATGTACTTGGAAAAAAGGAGCAAACAGACCAGCCAACAGTTCGATGGTGATTGCGAGCCAGATTTCATGGGTAAAGCCTATCGCAACAAAGCTCAAGCCGCCTACTACCAGTGATCCCAACATGATCAGGGGCTGTCCGAAGCTACTGCGGAAGCGAGGCACGAGCAAGGAGCCGAAGAAATATCCCAACGGATAGCCAGCCAAAAACAAGCCTACATGAAACGAGGTGCCTTGTAGCTCGCCGGCTACAAAAGGCAGGTTTAGTACGAGTGTGACTCCGACAGCAAATTGGACGAGAGCTGAGTACAGGCCAAGCCAGAGCAGAAGGGGCTTCTGCCAAAAAATCGCAAGACCAGCCTTAAACATGACGAACCACGATTGCTTCTTGTTGACGGTATCCGCTGGGGCGATTGGACAAAGAACCAGAAAGAAACCGCTGAGCGCATAGCTGATCGCGACCAATGCGAGTACTGACTCACCGCCGATACTCGCCACGAGAATCCCGGCCAAAGGCGGACCTGTAATCAAGGCAATTCGCAGGACGCTATCCAAATAGGCATTGGCTTGGAGGAGCTGCTCTCTTTTGACCAGAGCAGGGAGGAGCGACTGGCTGGCTGGCACATACAGCGGTTGAACGAGACCGTTGATCAAGGCAGTGAAATACAGCGGCCAGAGTGATTCGGTCCCGGAAGTAATGATCGCAAAGGACAAACAAAACGCAGCAGCTCGCATCCATTGAGAAAAAATCATGACACGCTTCTTATCGAATCGGTCGATGTACGGTCCGGCTACCAACTGAATCGCGAGCGACGGCAAGAAATATAGCAGCCACATCTGTCCGACCGCACCTTGTGAGCCTGTTGCCTGATAAATTAACCAGCTATTGGCGAGGGTACCGAGTGAGGCGCCGAGTTCTGAAATGAGCTGACCGAAAAGAATCCAACGATAAGAACGCTGCTGCCAGACTGACGCTTGTACCGCGGTTTGGTTCATGGAGTGCTCCTGTCCAGGAATTCATCCCACATCGGGGGGAGCTTGTCCAGGGTATGACGGCGGAGTCTGTAACGGGAGCCTGCTGTTTCAACGAGATGGGCAGACCGCAGCATGGATAGGTGATGGTGCACTGTCGATTTCGCCATGGAGAGTTGATCTGTTATCTCTTGCAGGCTCAGGTCCTTTTCCACCAGCATTTTGATCATGCGTAGCCTGTGCTCATCTCCGAGTGCTTTTAAGGCTTGCACCAGGTAAGGGGGTGGCTGATGAGGATCTACAGCATCGTGCAAATTTTCGTCGGCAACAGGGTAATAAAAAATTTTCGTCCCGACAGCATCGGCCTGTACGGTCCACGGGCGATAGATCGCTTGTGGAATCAGTAGTACGCGTGGCACGGCAGGCTCTGGGAGGTAGCTCGATCCCGTCGCATACTCCACCAAGGCTTCTGGGTTTAGCTTTCCTAGCTTGTTTTGCTTTTGCGACCAATCCCGTTCTAGCATGCGAACGATTTCTTCCTCATGCGGCTTGATGTGAGTGGTATACCAGCCTTCCATCAATCGGAGAATATGACCCCGCAGCTCTTCTGCATCAACGGAGGCAATATGTCCGATATAAGATTCAAAAAAGAGGTGCGCGCGGCACGCTTCCTGTAAAGCGGCGCAATTCTCCTTGCATCCTTGTGCAGCCATCCGCCGTGTTTCCTGCATATTTTCACCTAGATAGGGGAGGGCCTCGTATCGGAGCTGTTCTGTTGAGAGCTCTTTGACATACGAGAGAAAGGAATCCAGATCAGCGAAAGGGCAAAGATCGAGCAGTTGCAAAAGCGTCTTCCACGTGTTGTGCTCCTTCGCATAGTCGACCTCTTGCCGTACAGAAGGTGATAGCTCGTCCAATAGTTGACGCCAGTAGGTAGGAGGGTGTTCCATCGTGTGATGCAATTGATCGTAGGTAGCGGCAGCGATTCCCAAGGCAGCTTCGAATAAAGGAGAATACGAGATTTCTACGCGATACGTTGTCCGTTCACTTCCGATGTTCAATACTTTCACGTCTATCCATCCTTCCAAAAATTTCATCTTTGCTCGTATTATAGAAAAATCGAATTTAAAATTCAATATTTTTCGAACTAAAACTAAAAAAAGGGAAGAAGGACCTCGCAGCTCAAAAAAGAGGTCCTTCTTCATTTGGAGGCATCGCATGTTCAAGTTTCCTGGCGAAGCTATCAACCTACCGTGGACAATTGCAACGCACGCTGCAGTGCTTGCTCCAGATCAGAGAGAATATCGTCGATTGATTCTGTGCCGACTGAGAGGCGAATAAGTCCTGGGGTCACTCCGGCTGCTGCCTGCTCTTCTTCCGTCATCTGCTGATGTGTTGTGCTAGCTGGGTGAATGATGAGTGACTTGGAGTCTCCAACATTTGCGAGATGGGAGAACAGTTTCACCGACTCGATCAATGTTTTTCCTGCCTCAACACCACCGCGAATTCCAAAGGTCAGGATCGCCCCAGCACCTTTTGGCAAATATTTCTGTGCCAATTCATGCTGGGAGTCTGACTCCAGTCCCGGATAACTCACCCACTCTACGGCAGAGTGATTGGTGAGGAACTGAGCTACTGCCAAGGCGTTCTGGCTATGCCGTTCAATGCGTAGATGTAGAGTTTCTAATCCTTGCAGGAACAAGAAGGAGTTGATCGGGGCGACTGCTGCTCCAATATCGCGTTGGAGCTGGACCCGTGCCTTGATAATATAGGCAAGCGGACCGACTGCCTCGGTATAGACGACGCCATGGTAGCTTGGATCTGGTGTGGTCAGACCTGGGAATTTTCCATTGTTCCAGTCGAATTTTCCAGAGTCTACGATGATACCGCCTATTGCTGTTCCGTGGCCGCCGATGAATTTGGTGGTGGAGTGCACGACGATATCGGCCCCGTGCTCAAAAGGACGGCACAAAATCGGGGTCGCAAAGGTGTTGTCCACGATCAAAGGTACGCCATTTTCGTGAGCAATATGGGCGATCGCCTCGATATCAGCGACATCAATGCGCGGGTTGCCGATGGTCTCGCAAAACACGGCTTTTGTCTTTTCGTTGATATAAGCGCGGAAATTTTCCGGGTTAGATTGATCTGCAAAATGAACCTTGATTCCGAGGCGGGGAAGAGTGTGGGCGAACAGGTTGTAGGTACCGCCGTAGAGGCTGCTGGAAGCGACGATCTCGTCTCCTGCATGGGCAATATTTAAGATGGCGAATGTAATGGCAGCTTGCCCGGATGCGGTCGCGAGTGCACCAACACCACCTTCGAGCAGGGCAACACGCTTCTCAAACACATCCTGCGTGGGATTCATGATGCGTGTATAGATGTTCCCAAACTCTTTTAAACCAAACAGATTCGCTGCATGCTCTGTATCGCGAAAAACATAGGAGGTCGTCTGATAGATCGGAACAGCACGTGAGCCTGTTACAGGGTCAACCTCCTGCCCACCATGTACTGCAAGTGTTTCTGGCTTCCATTGTTGTTGATCGGACATGTCCATCTCTCCTTTTACTATGGGGATCGGCTAATAAAAAAACGGAGCATTCTCCTGAGAAGAAGAAGCTCCATCATGCACGGGCTTGTGTTCATCTCTCAGAATCACTGGATTCTGCAGGAATTGGCACCATGCAGCTAGCCTGCTGGTTGCCGGGTTTCGTAGGGCCTGTCCCTCCACCGCTCTTGATGAAAATAATTGTTGTCGTAATTGTATGAAAATAAATCCTTGCTGTCAATGTGAAATATACAGTTATCAGGGAGGTTTTTATGTATATATGGATGAAAGGTGTTCACTCATGCCATTAATTTGTAACGGTTTTGTCTCAGGCTGTTCACATCCCATGTGGCTATTACCGCAGTGAAATAGGAGATAATGGTAGAAAATAGGGAGCACGGATGCATGGGGAAGCCAAGTGCTCTTCGCGTTAGAAAAGTAAAAAAGCGTATGATATCATGGAGGTGGTTACAACTGATCTGATCGTACATATAGGAGGATAAATAGCGATGAGCCATGGAGTAAAGGAAATGACACCACAAGAGCTGTTGGAAAAGCTGGAAGCCAATGAGGAACTGCAAGTCATTGATGTACGCGAAGTCGATGAGTGGAATGCAGGTCACATCAAAGAGGCAAAGCTGATCCCGCTCGGCTTTTTGCCACATCGTATTGATGAGCTGGATAGGGACATTCCGATTGTGATGGTTTGCCGTAGTGGTGCCAGAAGCCATAATGCTACAGCGTATTTGAGTGAACAAGGATATGACGTGGCAAATATGGTTGGCGGCATGCTCGCATGGCCAGGTGAAGTGGAACAATAAGAAGTTTAAGTAACAGTGTGAATGCCTCCCGTGTGTAATCAGGAGGCATCACGCATGGGACAAGCAGGGAGGAAGCGACCCGTGAGTGAAGGAACACAATTGCAGCAGGAATCTGCGATGAAGAAGCATTGGTTTCCTGTGTTAGCTGGTATTATCATTTTGGCTATCGTCGGAGTATTTGGTTATAAGTACATGACACATGAGAAGATCGAAGTGTTGAAGCCCATCGCGGACTTCACCTTAGACAACAGTGACGGAACAACCTATACATTTAATAAAAGTGCTGGCAAGGTACGACTGGTAGAGTTTATGTTTACCAAGTGCCCGGATATTTGTCCGGCGACCACGTACAACATGGCCAAGCTGCAAGAACAGTTGAAGGAAAAGGGACTGTTCAAAGACAAAGTGGAGTTTGTTTCTATTTCCTTTGACCCTGATAACGATACACCGGAAGTCTTGCAGGAGTATGCAGCCAAGTTCAAGGCAGATCAGAGTGGCTGGAAGTTCCTCCGTGGGGATGCTCAGGCTGTAGAGAAAGTCACGAAGGATTTTGGTTTGATGGTCATTAAGGAGCCAGATGGTTCTTATTCCCATACGGCTCGCATGTTCCTGGTGGATGGAGATGGAAACATGCGCCGCGCGTACGGGATGGCAGCTAACATGGAACTGGAAGTCATGATGAAAGAGATGGAACAGCTCGCTGACTAGCTGGTCTCCTCATAGGAGATGTTTACGACTTTTTCTGTCTGATTTACAAATTCAATATGAACGAGTAACGCCCACCTGCGATTGCTTTCTTGAAGCAAGAGCTTAAACGTCTCTTCCGACGTGGTGGGCGTTTTTTGTTTTCGTCCGACGTGCAGGTAGTCGACAATTTGAGCGTTTGGATATCGCTTCATCGTTTCCTGCATCGCGAGCCTGCCCCATTTTGCATAGGACGGCTGGGCATAGGTAGGGAACGGCTGAAATAGGAGCAGGAAAAGTACGGTAGAGAGAAGGGGCATCATGTTCCGGTAGCGAAATAGGCGACGAGCGGTCTGCACTTGCTTATCCCTCTCCTTTTCGAAATGGCTTGCCATGTATTTTGAAGACTTTTCGGAATGTCATTCGTGGAAAATAATGATAATGAAGTGCGGGAGGTATTGGATGCATTACTTGCTCATTCCCTTATTTGGCGTTCCTGGCACTCTTCAGGAGAAATAACGGAGGTATGGACGGGTGATTCTTATGCGAAGCGCGACTTCTGGCGAGAGCAAGTGTCGTTACGGATGAACGAGTTGCCGATTTGGAGTATCAGTATTCGATTATTGACCGAAGATGAATGTGTGGAATAGACAAGACTGGGTGAAACGAACGTCTTACGTTGTGATATAATAAGAATGGCATGCTTGGTTCGGATTCCCATAATCATGCACGACGATGTTAGGAGGAAAGAGATTGAGCGACGTTAAGATTTTCGCGATGGGCGGCCTCGGCGAGATCGGAAAAAATATGTACTGCGTCGAGTATGAGGACGAAATCATCATCATTGACTGTGGGGTTAAATTCCCTGAAAATGAAATGTTCGGTATTGATCTGGTTATCCCGGATGTTTCCTATTTAGTGGACAACCAGCACAAGATCAAAGCACTTTTGTTAACGCACGGACATGAGGATCACATTGGTGCGATTCCTTATATTTTACGACAAATCAAGGTGCCGATTTACGGTGGTCGTCTGACCCTGGGCTTGGTCAAGGCGAAGCTGGAAGAGCACCGTTTGCAAAATGAAGTGAAGCTGATTCCGATTTCGGAAGATACGGAAATTCCTTTTGCGAAGCTGAAGGCGACATTCTTCCGGACGAACCACAGTATTCCAGACTCCCTGGGAATTGTGCTCCATACACCAGAGGGAATGGTCATACACACAGGTGACTTCAAGTTTGACATGACACCAGTCGGACAAACAACGGAGTACGGAAAAATTGCACGCTTTGGTGCGAGCGGGGACGTTTTGGCGCTTTTGTCTGATAGTACGAACAGTGAGCGCCCTGGATTTACGATGTCAGAGAGGTCGGTAGGGGAAGGGATTCTCGATGTGGTACGCAAAGCGCGTGGACGCATCATTCTGGCTACCTTCGCTTCCAACGTGCATCGCCTGCAACAGGTGGTAGATGCTGCAGAGCAGTGCAATCGCAAAGTGGCGGTTATTGGCCGCAGTATGGAAAAGGTTTTCTTGATTGGTCAAGAGCTGGGCTATATCCAGATGCCAGAGGGCATGCTGATTGATATTAAGCACATCGACAACTACGCGGACAACCAAGTACTGATTATTTGCACAGGCAGTCAAGGTGAGCCGATGGCAGCGTTGACTCGGATTGCATCTGGTTCCCATCGCACGGTTTCCATTTATCCGGAAGATACGGTGATCATTTCTGCATCCCCGATTCCAGGCAATACGATCAACGTAAGCCGTACGATAGACAAGCTGTATCGTGCAGGTGCCAACGTAGTATTGAGTCACGAATTTGATATTCACGCATCCGGTCATGGTAGCAGCGAAGAGTTGAAGCTCATGCTCAACTTTATTCGTCCGAAATATTTCATTCCGATCCATGGGGAATATCGGATGCTCAAGACTCACTCCAAGCTGGCCCAACAGGTTGGGATCGAGGAGAGCAACATCTTTATTATGGACAACGGCGAAGTGCTGAATTGTAACCGCGAAAAAGCGTGGCTCAGTAAAGTACAAGCAGGGATTGTCCTCATTGATGGCAGTGGTATCGGCGATGTGGGCAATATCGTCCTGCGCGACCGTAAGCATTTGGCTGAGGATGGCTTGATGGTCGTGGTTGTCAGCCTGGATATGAAGAACTTCAAAATTTTGACGGGCCCAGATATCGTGAGCCGCGGCTTCGTATACGTACGCGGCTCTGAATCCTTGATTCAGGAAGCGACACAGCTCGTTCGTGGACGTCTTCAGGAAGCATTAGATAAGAAAATCAAGGAATGGTCTGAGCTGAAGTCACAGATTAATGAAGTGATTAAACCATTCATTTATGAAAAAACAGGCCGTAACCCAATGATTCTTACCATTTTGATGGAAGTGTAGCTTCTGCTTTCTCGGGTAGGCGCAGTCGGGGTATAATAATAAGTAAGTTGAACACGTGATATAAAGGAGAGATTGCCCAATGATGTCTTATGAAGCGTATATGAGCCAAGTAATTCAACCAATGCGCGATGAGTTGACTCGCAACGGTTTTCAAGAGCTTCGCACTGCTGAAGAAGTAGAGCAAGCACTGCCAAATGCAAAAGGCCTGACACTTGTTGTCGTGAACTCGGTTTGTGGCTGCGCAGCAGGACTCGCTCGTCCAGCAGTTGTACATTCCTTGAATCACGCTACAAAGCCGGATAACATCTTCACTGTATTCGCAGGTCAAGACAAGGAAGCGACTGCAAAAGCACGTGAGTATTTCGAAGGCTATGCTCCGTCTTCCCCATCCTTCGCGATCATGAAAGATGGCAAAATCATGACCATGGTCGAGCGTCATCAGATCGAGAACAATGAACTGGCGACAATCGCTGGCTTGTTGACCAACGCTTACGACACTTACAAATAAGAAAGTACGAAACATCACGAGGCGCCCGGTAACGGGCGTCTTTTTTGACGGACTTGAAATGGGGCTGTAGTGAAGAGAAGAATATTTCCAGTCTAGGCTCCAGGCTCCAGGCTCCGTCCATCTGAGGGTTAAGACTGTCCGCTCCGAAGGGATTCGCGGGGAAACGCAAAAGTGGTAGCCGCTACGCCGTATGGGCACGGTTGCGTTTCTGTTGCCCGCGAATCCCTTCTCCGCTCGGTAGGACTCCACAAGTCGCTACGCCTGGAAATATTCTTCTCTGTCGTTACTGATGGCATCTTACATTCTTTTAAGACTTTTAAAAACCGATTTACATGGAAAGCTCGTAGAGGAAACAGGAGAAAAAAGCGAAGATCTTAGGGACACCGACCGAGACGCAATGCAAAAAGCGAAACACGCTCTTAAGCGTCCACCTCTGAAACACATCCTGAAAGAACTACTTTGGACGCGGTTTCGCTTTTTGCATGGAGTCGGGCAGTCAATCTCCCAGTGGGTGGACCTAGAATCTGAGCGTTTTCTCCTGTTTCCTCCCCACCACTACAGCCCCAACTCAAATTTATTGGGATTGATTCCCTTTTGTTATTATACTAAAATGTTTATTAAGTATAATAATGGAGGGGGAGAGAAATTGAACAAGCTGGTATTGATTACAGGCGTGACACGTGGGTTGGGCAGGGAGATGGTCGAGCGTTTTCACGAAGCAGGCTGGACAGTTGCAGGCTGCGGTCGTTCGGAAAAAGAGGTGCAAGGATTGCGTCATCAATTCGGAGAACAGCATCATTTTTCTGTCGTCGATGTTTCGATCATGGAGCAAGTGGAAAAGTGGGCAGAGGAAGTCAGAGCCGAGGTGGGCGTTCCCGATCTGTTGATTAATAATGCTTCTATTATAAACCGGAACAGCCCAGTCATTGGTCTAGCGGCAAATGAGTTTTCGAGAGTAATGGACATCAATGTGAATGGCGTCTTCTATGTAATTCGCGCTTTTTTACCGTTTATGGTTCAGCGCGCAAATGGCGGAGTCGTCGTCAATATTAGCTCGTACTGGGGAAGACACGGGGAAGCGTTTTTATCGCCGTACTGCGCTTCGAAATTCGCCATCGAAGGATTGACGCAATCATTGGCAGCCGAATTGCCTGAGGGAATGGCCGCCGTGACGCTTGATCCAGGAGGCAGTATCGATACTGCCATGCTCCATTCATGCTCACCAGAAGATGTGGACACCGCACCGAATCCAGTAGAGTGGAGCCGTGTAGCGGTACCGTACATCATCGGACTTGGGCCGAAAGACAACGGAAAGTCGCTTACCTGCCCACCAGTGAGAAACAACTGAAGATCGTTGCCATTGTTTCATTAGCTGTCGGGAATGCCCTCGGCAGCTTTTTTGGTATGAAAAAATCTCCCGTCAATGGGAGGTTTTTTCACTTACATAAAATTTTTCAAAAAAATTGCGATCTTTTTCCACCATTTTCCGTCGTATTAAGGTGTACAAGAAAAAAGGTGATAGCTGCGCAGCGTACCTTTTTGAACCTGTAGCCCTCGATACAGGTTTTGATATGGGGAGGAAGACAGATGCAGGACGATAGGCTGATCATTGAGGAGGTCCTCCGAGGGAACAAGGAGGCGTATTCTCAGATCATACAAAAATATAACAAAAGGGTCAGATTGCTCATTCGCAAGATGATTGGACAGCCGCATCTTGAGCAAGACATGGCTCAGGAGATCTTTATCAAGGTGTATTACCATTTGGGTGACTACAGCAAAAGCTACGAATTTGGTGCCTGGCTCTACAGGATTGCCACCAATTATTGCTTTGATGAACTGCGTAACCGCAAACGGACGCTTACGGTTATAGATGCAGAGATTGAACTGGCTACCAGTCATACACCTGAACTTGAGTACCTTGCAAAAGAGCAGAAAGTCTTTTTGCAAAATCGAATGATGACCCTGGAGTCTAAATACCGCGTCGTCCTGGAACTGCGTTACCTCCAATTTTTGAGCTACGAAGAAATTAGCGAGGAGCTGGGTGTTCCCATCAGTACGGTGCGAACACGTCTTTCCAGAGGCAGGGCCAAGCTCAAAAATGCCATTACGAATTCGGGGAAAGGAGGGGACCTCTACCTATGACATGCTTGGATAAATTCATGCTGAACTCGTATCTGGAAGATAAGCTTCCTTTGCGAGTGAAACAAGAAGTACAACGGCATCTGGATACATGCAGTTCGTGCCAGTTCGAGTTTGAGCAATATTTGGATGAGCTGGATACATCCGATTATGAAGCGGAAGATGTATGGCAGACGGAGGAAACCATCCAAAATGTCATAGACAAGCTCCCCGCTTACCCGATGAACGTACTCAAACCCGTTCAAAAACAACCGGTTCAAATAAATTGGAAAAAGCGGAGTGTGGATATTGTGAAGAAAACGACGATTGCAGTTGCAGGGTTGGCTATGGTGGTTACATTCGGAACAGCAGTTTCTCCTACGTTTGCGAGCTATATGAATGGAATCTATGCATCGATCAATCCGAGTGAGATCACGGTAACAAAAGGACCTTACAATGCGAAACAAGTAGTTGACCTGTTTGATAAAAAGCAGACGGACATTGGCGTGAAGAAAGCGGCAGAAAACGGCTTTGTACAGCCGCTTGACATGAAGGTGACAGACCAAGGTCTGACCATGGAAATCAGTGCAGTTGTAGCCGATCCCTTGCGTATCATGGTTCTGGGCTCGGTGAAGGACTCGTCAGGCAAAAAAATTCCTTCGTTCTGGAAGGATCAGTTCTCAATTATTTCAGGTGACACTGTTCATGAATTCAGGGAAGTTCGACTGAAAGATAAAAATGGCAAAGTAATCACGTATTTAGATGATAAATCGGAATTGCTGAGATGGCTGCCGCTGCCGAACGGTGAAAACTTCGCCTACGGAGGACAACTGGGTGTATACTTTAATGAAGAGAATCCGATGCCGGACGAATTGATTTTGGAAATGCGCGTGAAGCGCCTGACAGATACGAAAGGCACGTGGAATTTCGATATCCCGATTGATATGCGACCAGCAAAAGCAGCCATGAAAAAAGTAGCGTTGAACAAGAAGTTAGAAACTACAACAGGGGCAACAATAGAGCTAAAAGAAGCGCGCTTTGCCCCCACTGCTACGCAGCTAGAGTTCTCAAACAGCAATCTGAATGAGAAAGTAGTGGCGGGTTTTCGTTACGAGCTTGTCGATGAAAAGGGGACTGTAGTGGGCAAATGGGATGATATGATTAAATCCGATGAAAGGGATCACAATCTCAATATCATAGGCATGAGCTATGGTTCGTCGGTTGACTTCACAACGAAGTGGCAGCCAAGTACGAGTTTTGTCCATACGTACATGCCACTGGACCCAGCAAAAAACTTGACAATGAAGCTCGATGCTGTCTATACAGGAGAGAAAGTCTCTTCTCAAACCAAGCTATCTCTTGCTGAACTGGAGAAAAATCCGAAAAAAGTAGATGTTGCTGGGAACCAAATCACGTTTAAATCGATCGAAATGGAAGTTAATGAGGAGAATACCTCAATCGATATTCCAGTGGAAGCCATTCTTGCCAAAGATATTGTGGGACTTCCAAAGCTATTGACGGTAAAGGACGAAAACGGGAATGAGGCCAGAGTAGTAAGGTTAATGGTCAACAAAAAAGAAAACCAAAATGGTACGATAAAACTCGAAGGGAAGCTAGAAGTGCTCTTTCAGAAAAAAGATGTGAAGGAAATAACAGTCTTCCTCGATCATGTAATAAAAGAGAACAAAGTCGATTGGGAAGTGCAAATCAAGGGAGAAAAGAAGTAGTGTAATGAACAAGCCGCTCGTTCCTGTAATAGGGATCGGGCGGCTTCTTTGCAATTGAAATCAGTATTTAGCAACCTCTGCTTGATTTTCCCGATGAAAATAAGCATGTAACAGACAGAGCAGAACCGAACCCGCAGAGACAAGCGTTGCCAAGAACAGAGTTGGATGAATGCCACCATGGTCATACATGAACCCCATAGCCAGCGGCCCCAAGAGCCTTCCGCCAGTTGTAATTGCCCCTACGACCCCCAAATAAAAGGGAGCATTCTCTCCGGTTTTTTCCGATATAAAAGTAGGAATAGTGGGCGAGATGAGCATTTCTCCAAATGTAGTGATAACCATTCCGACAACAAATGCGTAATAACTACCGTGGTAGACAAGCATACACCCAAAACCGACAGCATACGCGATGGCACTGACGACGAGTTGGGCAGACAAGCTCTGATTCAACAACCGCTTGATCCAGGACGTGATGGGCTGGCCAGCAAAAATGATAATCCCGTTGATGGTCCACAGCCAGCTATACGATGACAATGGCATACCCTGCTCTGTAATGTAAGGAGCAACGCCTGTGTTCCAAACCGTATTGGAAAAGAAAATGAGTGCTGCGCCCAATGCCATAAACAAATACAACTGGTACCGCAATAGCAGGGTAAAGTTGTTTTTCTCGCGGTGTTTTTGCTGTTCCTCCTGTTGCTCACCTACCAGATCCTGATGCGAAATATTCTTCATGAAAAGGAAGAAAAACAAGGCAAAGAGTAAGGTGCTCGTGCTGTTGAACCAAAACGTAAGCTGGAAGGATAAAGTGGCAATGACTCCAGCCAACGCGGTACCGATTGCCATCCCTAGGTTGTTTCCGACATAGACGATGTTAAACAATTCTCGGCGCTGTTCCTTCCAACGAAAGCCGATAAATGCCTGAATGGCAGGAAACGATAGGTTGAACGTAAAGCCAAGCCCCATCATGAGTATCAGGTAGAAAGGCCAGCTCTGAACGAAAGGAATGGAAAATTGAATAAGTCCTTGAAAAATCAATGCACCGACAATGAGACGCTTGGCACCTAGTCGATGAAACAACGATCCGCCGATGAATTGGCCGAAGATTCCAGCCAGAGATTGGATCATCAAGACGAATCCAGCTTCTGTCATCGAGCGTTGCAAAATGGTATGTACGTATAAGGTAGTAAGTGGCCACATAAAGGCGCTCCCGGAGGAGTTGATAAAGCTGGCGATGAGGAAAAAAATGGCCTCACGTGGATAGCGATTGAGGAAAGCTGACGGTGATATCACGCGAATGCACCCCTTACCCATTATGGATAAGAACAGTATAGTGAGTTTTTGAAACTTTGTAAACTAAAATGTTTATAAAGTGATGGGTACCCAAATAAAGGCTGCTCCAATTTTGTCGAATTCGAGTATACTAGACAAAGTGGAGAGATGACATCAACTGAGGATAGAGAGAATAAAGGTGGACTTTATGAAAATATGGAAACGAGTGTTGCTTCTTTTGCTTGTCGTGATGGCTGCGACAGCTGGATATTACGGATACTCTTTTTATCAATTTGCTCAAAATATTCAAGAGCCTAACATCGCACCGCCTAGTGGTGGGAATTCCACCAAAGCAGCAGAAATACCTGAGTGGGATGGCAAGGAACGTGTCAATATCCTGCTGATGGGAGTAGACCGCAGAGGAATGAAAAATAACGGGCTTCCTCGTTCTGACTCCATGATGCTGGTCAGCATCGATCCTACGGGGAAACGTTATGACATGTTTTCAATCCTACGTGATACGTATGTAGATATTCCCGGTAGAGGCAGTTCGCGGATCAACTCTGCGATTGTAGAAGGTGGACCTGAGCTGGCAATGGAAACAGTTAGTCAGTTCACTGGACTTCCGGTTGATCGTTACGTGATTACTGACTTTGAAGGCTTCAAGGCTTTGATTGATGCAGTAGGCGGAGTCGAGATCAATGTAGAAAAAAACATGTATTATCATGACCCAACAGATAAAGGTGCCTACGATATTAATCTAAAAAAGGGTCTGCAAAAGCTGGATGGAGACAAAGCCTTGCAATATGCTCGTTTCCGCCATGATGCGACCTCCGATTATACACGGACGGAGCGGCAGCGGAAATTAATGACGGCAGTCGTGGATCAGATGAAGAACGGTACGACGCTGATGCAGCTTCCTACCATTTTGAAGGAAGTATCACCGTATGTTCAAACCAATATTAGTTCGGTGGACATGCTGAAGCTGTCTGCACTTGGATTAAAATTGAATACGTTAGAGCCAGGTAACTATCAATTGCCGCCAATGGGGATGTTCCGTGAATCGCACCGAGCAGGCTCCGTTCTGGTTCCAGATGTCGATCAGGTTCAGTCGTTTGTCCAAGAAAAAATTACACCTCCTACAGAAGCATCAGATCAACCCGTGGAAGAAAAGAAAAGCAGCACGCAAAACTAAGCGTGCTGCTTTTTTTGTGATAAATCATCCGCAACGGCGTCATGGATCAAAAAACTTTTCCTGCTATTACTATTGACGTGATATTTTCAAAAAGGATATAATCCGTTTTGTATCATCATGAAATAGAAAAAACGAACATAATATACGTAGATATCTTTCTTATCAAGAGAGGCGGAGGGACAGGCCCTATGAAGCCCGGCAGCCGGTTCATTTTCGAATGAACGTCGCGGTGCCAATTCCTACAGGATTATTGGATCTTGTACAGATGAGAAGGGTGGATGCGAACGTATACATTGCGTTGCAGCCCCTTTTTCGTTTGTGAAAAAGGGGTTTTTATATTTTTATCAAGATTATGGTCGGGAGGTGGATGCGTTGATCCAACTGCGTCATTTGCATAAAAGCTATCAAGTACAAGGTAAAACCATCCCAGCGTTAACGGGGATCGACCTTTCCATAGAGCAAGGAGAAATATACGGGATTATCGGACACTCTGGTGCCGGGAAAAGTACATTGATCCGATGCATCAATTTGCTGGAGCGTCCAACTTCAGGGGAAGTTATTGTGGACGGCGTCGATTTGACAAAGCTGGATGAAGGGAAGCTGCAAGAAAAGCGTCGCGCAATCGGTATGATTTTTCAACACTTCAACTTGCTATCTTCTTCAACAGTCGGCGAAAATGTCGCTTTTCCGCTCAAGCTGGCAAAGCGTCCGAAGGCAGAGATTGATAAGAAAGTGAACGAGCTGCTAAAGCTGGTTGGCTTGGAGGCACATAAGGACAAATATCCAACCCAGCTGTCTGGCGGACAAAAGCAGCGTGTCGGGATCGCCCGTGCGCTCGCGAATGATCCAAAAGTGCTGCTCTGCGACGAAGCTACATCGGCTCTCGATCCGCAGACGACGAACTCCATTCTCGCACTCCTCTTGGACATCAACCGCAAGCTGGGCTTGACCATTGTGTTAATTACCCACGAGATGCACGTCATTCGCTCTATTTGTGATCGTGTCGGCGTGATTGATGGAGGAAAAATCGTCGAGTCGGGTAACGTACTGGATGTATTCCTTCGTCCGAAGCATCAAACGACACAAGAATTCGTGGAGCAAGTAGCAGACTCTACAGAGCTGCGCGAAGCAGTCGAGCACGAAAAGGCTTCGGGGAACCGCACGATTGCTCGTGTCACCTTCCTCGGAGAAAAAACGTACCAGCCTATCTTGTTCCAAACCATGCAAGAGACAGGTACGGTGTTCAGTATTTTGCAGGGAACCATTTCTCGCATGAAGGATACGCCGTATGGTCAGTTGGTAATCGAGCTGGAAGGCGATGTCGCACAGAATCAAAAGACCATTGAGACGCTGCGCCAACGTGGCTTGGAAGTAGAGGTGATATAAATGGACTGGACATTCGAAAATGTGGATTGGGCTGAAATCGGCGAAGGTACGATGGACACGCTCACGATGCTCGGCTTCTCCACTCTGTTTACCGTCCTGATTGGTTTGCCGTTGGGCATCATTCTGTTTTTGACTTCACGCGGACAGCTTTTGCAAAACCGCACTTTTTATTCGATCGCATCATTCGTTGTCAACGTATTGCGCTCGGTACCATTTATCATTTTGATGATCTTGCTGATTCCTGTGACGAAAATGCTCGTAGGAACCTCACTCGGGGTACTGGGTGCCATTCCGCCGCTCGTGTTTGGTGCCGCTCCATTTTTCGCACGTTTGGTGGAAACCTCTCTGCGTGAGATTGATAAAGGCGTGATTGAGGCTGCACAATCTATGGGTGCTTCCAATTGGCAGATCGTCTGGAATGTCCTTTTGCCAGAGTCTAGATCCGGTCTGATCGCGGGTATTACGATCACGACGGTAACGCTAGTCTCCTATACAGCGATGTCTGGGGTAATTGGCGGAGGCGGTTTGGGTGACTTGGCGATTCGATACGGATACCAGCGTTTCCAAACCGATGTCATGATTGTGACGGTTGTTATTTTGCTGGTGATGGTACAGATCTTACAATCGCTGGGGGACCGTCTGGTTCAGAAATTCAGCCGTAAATAGGATCTTTCCATATAGATTGACAAAAAATAAAACGAAATACATGCAAGGGGGAAATCATTCATGAAAAAGCTAGTCGTATCTGTACTTTCTACTGTGTTGGCATTTTCTTTGGCAGCTTGCGGAGGCAAAACCGAAACAGCACCTGCTCCAGCTGAAGGCGGTGCACAAGGCGGAAAACAGGAAGTAACATTGAAGGTAGGCGCTTCTCCCGTTCCACATGCAGCAATCTTGAAGTTCATTCAACCAAAACTGAAAGAACAAGGCGTGAACTTGGAAGTCCAAGAGTTCACTGATTACGTACAACCTAACGTTCAAGTGAACGAGAAACAACTCGACGCAAACTTCTTCCAGCACAAGCCTTACCTGGAAGACTTCAATAAAGGCCAAAACATGAACCTGGTGCCAGTAGTGGCTGTACACATCGAACCATTTGGCGCTTACAGCAAAAAAATAAAATCTGTAGATGAATTAGCTGATGGCGCAACAATCGCGCTGCCAAACGACGCGACAAACAGCGGTCGTGCACTCGCACTCTTGGAGAAAAACGGTTTGATCAAGCTGAAAGAAGGCGCTGGCATCAGCGGTACAGTGAAAGATGTTGTTGAGAACAAGAAAAACCTGAAATTAAAAGAAGTAGAAGCAGCAATGCTGCCGCGTGTTCTGGAAGAAGTAGATTTGGCGCTGATCAACACGAACTACGCGCTGCAAGCAAAGCTTGTTCCAACCAAAGACGCTCTGTTTATTGAAGATAAAGATACTCCATACGCAAACTTCTTGGTAGCTCGTCCTGACAACAAGGATTCCGAAGCCATTCAAAAGCTGGCAAAAGCACTGAACTCACCTGAAGTGAAAAAGTTCATTGAAGATGAATACAAAGGCGCGATTATCCCAGCGTTCTAAAAGTAGAAATAATTGATCGATCAACAAAAGCCCAACTGGCCGAAAAGCTGGTTGGGCTTTACTTTTATTTATAATATGGTGAATTTTCATAAAATTAAATTAAATATAGCGCAACCCTGTTTTCAACCCAATTCCGGTCGCGTATATTGTGTTTGAAATGAGAAAATATAGATAAGGGGGAATTTTCAGATGAAACGAAATCTCAAGTTGTTTCTTGGCGCGATGTTGGTCGCTGGAAGCGTGTTAGCTGGATGCTCCACAAGTACGCAGCCATCTACGACAACCCCTCCAGCTGAGGGAACTGCAGCGACCGCTGAAAAGCCTGCAAATGGAAAGCCCCACGTATTTCGGGCGAACATTATGAGCGAGCCTGCGACAGCGGACCCTGGGCTTGCGAAAGATGCCACTGCGGGAGCGATCGTTCGTGCTACGTTTGATGGCTTGACTCGCTTCGATGCAAACGCAAAGCCAGTGAATTCAGTAGCATCCGATGTGAAAATCTCGGATGACAAGCTGGTGTATACGTTTACGCTCCGTGACTCCAAATGGAGCAATGGTGATCCAGTAACTGCCCACGACTTCGTGTATGCATGGAAACGTGCACTCGGCAAGACCTTTGGCGCGGAGTATGCCTATCAGCTGTACTACATTAAAAATGCGCAGCAGATTCACACAGGCAAGGCGAATCCCGACGAACTCGGCGCGAAGGCAATCGATGACAAAACACTGGAAGTCACACTGGAGAATCCAACGCCTTACTTCCTGGAGCTGACGGCTTTCTACACGTACTACCCGGTTAACAAAAAAGTAGTGGAGGCCAATCCAAAATGGGCAAACGAAGCGGCGACGCACATAAGTAACGGTCCATTTAAGCTGACAGCGTGGGGGCACAAGAGCAAGATCGTACTTGAAAAGAACGAGCACTACTGGGATAAAGACGTAGTGAAGCTCGATCGCATTGAGATCGCGATGATCGAGGACGATAATACAGCCCTGTCCATGTTCGAAAACGGTGAGCTGGATTGGGCAGGTCAGCCACTCGGCGGACTTCCCACCGATGCGATCCCAACACTGAGAGACGCGGGTAAGCTCGTTGTTCATCCAAAAGCCACGATGTACTGGTACAAGATGAATACGACAAAAGGGCCGCTCAGCAATGTGAAAATTCGTAAAGCCTTGGCATACTCAGTTGACCGTAAAACCATCGTAGATAACATCACACAAGTGGGCCAAGTGCCAACGATGGGGATGCTGCCGCAATCTATGATTATCAACAAAGAAGGCTACTTCAAGGATAATGATGTAGAAACAGCCAAAAAGCTGTTGGAAGAAGGTATGAAGGAGCTTAACGTGTCAACTCTGCCTCCGATCACTTTGACTTACAATCCAAGCGACAGACATAAGAAAATTGCCGAGGCGCTTCAGGACCAATGGAAACAAAAACTTGGCATTGAAGTAAAGCTCATGGTGAAGGAGGCCACTGTTCACATACAGGATATGCATGAACTGAATTACGAAATAGGCCGTATCGGTTGGAATGCAGACTTTAATGATCCAATGAATTACCTGGAAATGTTCCGTGATGGTAATACAGGCAACAACGACACGGGCTGGGAAGACCCGCGCTACCAAGAGCTGCTGAAACAGGCATCGGTAGAAACTGATCCAGAGAAGCGCAAGCAACTGTTTGGCGAGGCTGAGCAAATCTTCATGGATGCTATGCCGTTGATTCCCATGTTCACGGATGTGGATATCTGGGTACAAAGCAACAAGGTGAAAGGCGTTCAAGTGGATGGACTCGGATTTATTGACTTGAAGTGGGCAGAAATGACGGAGTAACGAAAATAACAAAAATCCCGAGGCCAACGAAACGGATGGTCTCGGGATTCTTTTCTATTAGTAGCCAAAATCAAGTGCCTTGCCTGTCTCCGCATACGTCTTGATCGACGAGAGCATCATCGACCAATTGTTGCTCGTATTTGCGTAGGAGGGGTGGCCTTCTGTCCAATGATCGTGGATCAGTGTTAGCTTGGTGCAGCCGCCAATCGGTTCTAAGGTAATGGTGACGCGAGTCTGCAATTCCGCATGATTTTCGTAATAGGCAGGACCAGGATGTTCAGTGAAACTGAAAATGTGATGAGGCTCGAACTGCAAGATTTTCCCGTAAACATGCACCGTATCGTCACCGTCTTTTCCCGGACCAACATAAGCCATTTCATCGCCTACTTGAAAAGTCGAGCGTATCGTACACCCAAAGAAAGTGCTTTTTACGCCTTCATCGGTAGTAAGGACATGCCAGACCTGCTCTGGCGTAGCATCAATGTAGTAATCGAAGCGAAGATCCATCGTTTTACCCCCTGATTTTTTCATTTAGGAATTGTATTCAAGTCTCCCAACTACTACTCTTACTATAAGAAGAATTCGGTAGTGTGTATTGTAAAAACACGACAGGAGGCGCGCCTTGGAAAATCAGACTACCAAGCTCCCAAAGGGTGTACTGCATGCCATGATTGGGCAGAAGAAATTTTCGCTGGGCAGATACGAGCCATCCGCTGAAATTAGCTACTTCGTGCAGCATTACTGGGTCGTCCGCTGGGATTTGCGTACAGAACTACCTTACTTGCAAACTGTACTGGCTCATCCCAATGTGAATCTGGTGTTTGAAAAAGGAGCAACAGGCATTTTTGGTGTAGCCCGCACGACTTCCTCGCATCTTTTAACGGGACAAGGTCACGTTTTCGGAGTAAAATTCAGGCCCGGAGGTTTTTATCCGTTTCTGAATGCCCCGATATCAAAGCTGAGCGGCACTTCTACGAGTCTGGAAGCCGTGTTTGGTGTTGCCACTGACCAGCTTGAGAAAGAAGTGCTAAGCTTGCCAGATGATGAGCAAATGATGAAAAGGGTAGAAGTCTTTCTATTCGAACATTTGCCGAAGCCTGACCCGAATGTTGCGCGCATCAATGAAATTGTCAGGATGATTCAGGCGGATCGATCCGTACTCAGGGTCGAGGATGCGGTACAATTGACCGGTATGAACATGCGGACGATGCAGCGCTTGTTTGACCGTTATGTAGGGGTTAGCCCGAAGTCCGTCATCCAACGATACAGATTGCATGAGGCAGCGGAGCAGATTGACCAAGGGACGGTCCAAGATTGGCTGGACCTGTCTACCTCTCTAGGCTACTACGATCACTCTCACTTCATTCGAGATTTTCGAGCAATCGTCGGTGTAGCGCCGAACGAGTATCGACGAGCCCACATTTAATCATAGTGAACCCCTTCGCCTTCTGGCTGAGGGGTTGTTTTTTTGCTGCATAAATTTTTATGTACGAGGCATACTTCATCATGATGAAACTACTATTTTTATTTCCTTTAATAGAATTTGATGTTTGAATAAAACATAATTAATTTTGCTTAAAATGTCTTCAATATTACTAAAAATGCAGTATATTTGTGGAGTAGTGATCTATGAAGTTTTACCGATAGAAAATAGGGGGTCAACACCGTGAAAAAAAGCGTTTTTGCAGCAATGAGTTCTATCCTGGTTCTTAGTGCGGCGCTGGCAGGCTGTGGCGGCGGCGGTGAGAAAGCAGGCGAGCAAGGCAATGCTTCTAAGGAGCAAACAAGTGGTCCTAAAGTATTGAGAATGAACATGACGTCCGAGCCACCAACTGCTGACCCTGCATTGGCCGAGGATTCTACTTCCAGTGCGGTTCTGCGTGCAACATTTGATGGTCTCACTCGTATTGGCGAAGATGGCAAACCACATCCATCTGTGGCAGAAAAAATTAACGTATCCGAAGATGGTCTTACTTATACATTCACCCTGCGTGACAGCAAATGGAGCAATGGAGAGCCAGTTACTGCAAAGGATTTCGAATTCGCTTGGAAGCGAGCGCTCAATCCGAAGACAGCATCTAACTACTCCTACCAATTGTATTATCTGAAAAATGCAGAAGAATACAACAAGGGGAAAGCAAAAGCAGATGATGTTGGCGTAAAAGCGACAGACGATAAAACACTCGTCGTAACTTTGAAAAACCCAACACCATTCTTCTTGGAGCTGACTGCGTTCTATACGTACTACCCAGTTAACCAAAAAGTAGTGGAAGGCAGCGATAAATGGGCGGGTGAAGCTGCTACACACGTAGGTAACGGTCCATTCAAAATGGAAACATGGGAACATAAGAGCAAATTGGTTCTCGTGAAGAGCGATACTTACTGGGATAAAGACGCTGTAAAACTCGACAAGCTCAACTTCTCCATGGTTGAAGATGCAAATACTGAGCTGTCCATGTTCGAAAATGACGATTTGGATTGGTCCGGAGCGCCTTTGACCTCTCTTCCTACCGATGCGATTCCTGCATTGAAAGAATCCGGTCAAATGCAAACGCGCCCAATCGCGGGTACTTACTTGTACAAATTCAATACGGAAGTTCCGCCGTTCAACAACGCGAAAATCCGTAAGGCGTTTGCTTATGCAATCGATCGTAAATCTATCATCGAAAACATCACGCAAGCAAACCAAGAACCAGCTATGGGTCTGATCCCGCCAACAATGGCAGTGGCAACAAGCCCGTACTTCAAAGATGGCGATGTAGAAGCAGCGAAACAAATGCTGGCAGAAGGTATGAAGGAAGAAGGCATCACCAAAATGCCGACCCTGACTCTTTCCTTCAACACGTCTGAAGGCCACAAGAAAATTGCTGAAGCTATCCAAGACCAATGGAAAAAAGCACTCGGCGTAGACATTAAGCTGGAGAACAAAGAATGGAAAGTATTCTTGGAAGATGTGAACCAAGGTAAATTCCAAATCGCGCGTTCTAGCTGGACTGGTGACTACAACGATCCATACACGTTCTTGGATCTGTTCAAGGACAAAGATGGCGGTAACAACGACACGAAATGGGAAAATCCGAAGTACAAAGAGCTGCTGAACCAATCTGCTCTGGAACAGGACCCAGAAAAACGCAAACAAATCTTGGCACAAGCAGAAGCCATTTTCATGGACGAAATGCCAGCAACTCCAATCTACTACTACACACATTCTTATGTGAAAAAAGACAAAGTAAAAGGTGTAGTACTCGACGGTCTCGGTTTTGCAGACTGGAAATGGGCAGACATTCAATAAGAAAAAGCGCATAACTCGTTGTAAAAAAGGAAGGGTGCTACGGCGCCCTTCCTTTTTTTGTAAATCATTTCAAGAGAGAACAATCGAGCGGAGGATTGTGGGGAAATTTAGGTGAGTGAAAAATAGATCAATAAATGAGGTCTGAATCCTCAACTATGATAAAGCTTGATATTATGCGGTTATTCTTAGAAATATCGGAGTGGGAATTTTTTGGAAAAAATATTTATCGATCAATATATTTTACAATTTATTAATTCTCTTTATAAATAAATAAAAATTTATTAAATCATTCTAAAACATATTTAAAAAATATATAAAATCATGTATATTGATAAAAGATTTAGAAAAGGGGGATTACTTCTATGAAAAAGAATGTTTTCGTGGCAATGAGTTCTATCCTCGTTCTTGGTGCGGCACTCGCAGGATGCGGTGGCGGAAACCAGGCGGCACCAGCAGATAGCAATACATCGGCAGGAAAGACAGAAAATTCTGCACCGGCAACCGGCCCTAAAGTACTGAAACTGAACCTGCACTCCGAGCCGCCAACGGCTGACCCGGGTATCGCGGAAGATACAACTTCCGGCACCGTCATCACTGCTACCTTCGAAGGTCTGACTCGCGTTGGTAAAGACGGTAAATACTATCCAGCAGCAGCAGAGAGCTACACTATTTCTGACGACGGTAAAACATATACATTCAAAATTCGTGATAACAAATGGAGCAATGGCGATCCTGTATCGGCAAAAGATTTCGAATATGCTTGGAAACGCGCTCTTGATCCAAAAACAGCTTCCAACTATGCATACCAACTGTACTATGTGAAGGGCGCAGAAGCCTACAACAAGAAAAAGGGTAAAGTAGATGACGTTGGTGTAAAAGCAGTTGACGATAAAACACTCGTAGTAGAACTGGCAACCCCAACTCCATTCTTCCTGGAGCTGGTTGCATTCAAAACATACTTCCCAGTTAATCCAAAAGTAGTGGATGGCAACGAGAAATGGGCTACCGATGCGAAAACAGTTATTGGTAACGGTCCATTCAAAATGGATTCTTGGGAGCACAAGAGCAAGCTCGTCATTTCCAAAAACGATAACTACTGGGATAAAGACAACGTAAAATTGGACAAAATCGAATTCTCCATGGTAGAGGATGAGAATACAGAGCTGTCCATGTGGGAAAATGGTGAGCTGCACTGGGCGGGATCTCCAACTTCTGCACTACCAACTGATGCGATTCCGGCTTTGAAGGATTCCGGCAAAATGACAACACAGCCAATCGCGGGTACTTACTTCTACCGTTTCAACACAGAAAAACCACCGTTTAACAATGTAAAAATCCGTAAAGCTTTTACGTACGCAATCGATCGTCAAAGCTTGATCGACAACATCCTGCAAGCTGGTCAAATTCCTGCAACCGGCTATGTACCACCAAGCATGGCGTTGACCAAAGACGGCTTCTACAAGGATAACGACATCGAAGCAGCGAAGAAAATGCTCGAAGAAGGTATGAAAGAAGAGGGTCTCACCAAATTCCCGGCGCTTACTCTTTCCTTCAACACTTCCGAAGGTCACAAAAAGATTGCTGAGGCAATCCAAGACCAATGGAAGAAAAATCTGGGCGTAGACGTGAAGCTCGAGAACAAAGAGTGGAAGGTATACCTGGATGACGTACACCAAGGTAAATACCAAGTGGCGCGTGCAGGCTGGTTGGGTGACTTCAACGATCCAATCAACTTCCTGGAAATGTTCAAGGAAAAAGACGGCGGAAACAACGATACTCGTTGGGAAAATCCGAAATACAAAGAACTCCTGAACCAATCCGCTCTGGAGGCAAACCCAGAAAAACGTAAAGCAATCCTGGCTCAGGCTGAGCAAATCCTAATGGATGAAATGCCGATTATGCCAATCTACTACTATACTCAATCTTGGGTGAAGGACGACAGAGTACAAGATGTTATCATCGATGGTCTGGGTGCTGTAGATTACAAATACGCGGATTTCGTAGAGAAGAAATAATAGTCGTGCAGGTAAAAGAAGAGCGGTGTTTTACTCACCTCTCTTCTTTTTTTTGTCTATTTAACATCCAAATATTTACTTTTGTTGTATAATAATTTTTGGAAGATTCTTATTAAGGAAAATAGGAGGGTGTATGATGAAAAAGAGTGTTTTTCTGGCTTTGAGTTCAGTCCTTGTTTTCGGTGGAATAATGACAGGGTACGAAGGCGCTATCCAAGCAGCTGAGCCTAAGGTATTAAGAGTGAATCTGCAATCGGAGCCGCCTACAGCAGACCCAGGAATTGCAGAGGATACTAGCTCTAACACGATCATCACTGCTATATTCGAAGGTCTGACCCGTCTCGGAAAAGACGGAAAGGTGCACCCAGCCGCGGCAGAGAGCTATACGGTTTCTGAGGATGGGAAAACCTATATATTCAAGATTCGTGAAGCAAAATGGAGCAACGGCGATCAAGTAACGGCACATGACTTTGAATATGCTTGGAAACGTGCGCTCGATCCAAAGGAAGCTTCCAACTACGCCTACCAGTTGTATTATGTGAAAGGTGCAGAAGACTTCAACAAAGGGATCGGCAAGGCAGGGGACGTTGGCGTAAAGGCAATTGACGATAAGACGCTAAAAGTGGAACTGACAAACCCGACGCCATTTTTCTTGGAGCTCGTTGCTTTCAAAACATATTTCCCGGTGAACAAGAAGGTAGTCGAAGGCAATGAAAAATGGGCTGACGAGGCAAAGACGGTTGTTGGCAACGGACCATTCAAAATGGAAACATGGGAACACAAGAGCAATCTGAATGTCGTAAAGAACGAGAAGTACTGGGATAAAGCCAATGTAAACTTGGATAAGATCGAATTCATCATGATAGAGGATGAGAATACGGAGTTGTCCTTGTTTGATAACGACGAACTGGATTGGGCGGGTGCGCCAATGAACGCTCTGCCAATCGACGCACTTCCGATTTTGAGGGAAGGCGGCTTCTTGAAGACACAGCCAATCGCTGGTGCCTACTTCTACCGTTTCAATACAGAGCAAGCACCGTTTACCAACGCAAAAATTCGTAAGGCGTTCGCGTATGCCATTAATCGTGAAAGCATCACCTCCAATATCCTGCAAGCGGGTCAAGTGCCAGCAACAGGCTATGTACCACCGAGCACGGCGTTAAACAAAGACGGATACTTCAAAGACAATGACCTGGAAGCCGCAAAGAAATTACTGGTAGAAGGTATGAAGGAAGAGGGTATCTCCAAACTCCCGCCAATCACACTCAGCTACAACACATCCGAAGGTCATAAAAAGATCGCAGAAGAAATACAGGATCAGTGGAAGAAAAACCTCGGTGTAGATATCAAGCTCGAAAATAAAGAGTGGAAGGTGTTCTTAGACGACGTACACGAAGGTAATTATCAAATCGCTCGTGGAGGCTGGTTCGGTGACATCAATGATCCCATCAATTTCTTGGAAATGTTCCAGGAAAAAGACGGCGGAAACAACGATACACGTTGGGGAAATTCAAAGTACAAAGAGCTCCTGAACCAATCCGCTCTGGAGCAAGACCCAGAGAAGCGAAAAGCAATTCTCATGGAGGCTGAGCAAATCCTGATGGACGAAATGCCGATTATGCCAATCTACTTCTACGTGAACTCTTGGGTTCAGAACGAGAATTTGAAAGACGTTGTAATCGATGGTCTGGGTGCTATCGATTTCAAATATGCTGACCTCACCAAAAAATAAAAATGCAGGAGAAGAGGGCACTTTTCGTGTCCTCTTCTTTTTTTTAGTCTCATGGACAAATGACCAATCCATTACGTCCTTGGCTACATAGAGTAAAAAGGAACTAACTGCAACTAGGGGGGATTTTGATGGATATTGGTTCTTTGCTCAACATTGTTAAATCCATTCCTAAGGAAAAGCTGAGGACAGATGCGGGAATTAAGGAAGTCATCCGTGAAATGGCCAGAAAGTCAGGGAAAAAATTGACCGAGCAAGAGGTTAACAGTTATGCTGCGCAGTTTCGTCAGATGCAGAAAACAGAAAATGTCGGAAGTCTGTTGAATAAGCTTTCGAAAAAAGGTGTCACTGCAAAGGATTTGGAAAATATAAAAAAACGTTTTAGATAAGGGGGTAGAGTGAGGAGGGAGGTGGGATTATCGTTGAGAAGATGAAAGCGAAAAAGAAGCAGGTTGTCCCCAAGAATCATTTGCTAGAATCGATCAACAAACTTGCGGATGCGCAGCATACAAGCAATGAAAAAATGATGAGAGAAATGAATCAGGTGCGGCAGGAGCTACAGGATATGAAGAATTCACTGGCGCGTCTCAAACAAGCACCTCCAAGAAGTACAGGAGAACGGCGAGGTCTGCTGTTTGGAGGACGACGGAATACCGCCCAAGTGGAAGCTGTACCCCCGCCACAAAAGCCTGCCATTTCTATCGAAGATTTACTGCCGCTTTTACCGCATCTAGGCGACGCTATTCCCCAATTGAAAAACCCCAAGGTAGCCGACTCCATTAAGGTACTGTCGAATCCAGCTGTGATTTCGCTGATCCAGCAATTTCTTGCTAACGGGGGCTTGAACATGATAAAAAAACCGATTCAACAAGTAAGTAGGCAAGAGAGAAGGGGATTTTTTCGGTAACAAATGCTCAGTTGCAAAGACTGTCTCGCGGGGCTTGCGGAGGCGGTCTTTTCATTTTGGTACCAAAAGACTATAAACTTTACAGATCATCTAGCGTCTAATAGAATGGTGAACGTTGCACATTGGCTGACGCCACATAACGAAGAAAACAGACATCACGGAGGAGGTCAGGATGAAGAGACGATTTTACCCTCTGCTTTTTGCGCTACTGGTCCTGCTGCTAATCCCCGGTTGGGCGGTTGCAGCAAGCAGTGCCTCAGAGGAAGCTGTCAATCTCATGATTGGTGGACAAGCAGTAAATGCTGAAGTGCCGACAGTCATCAAGAATGGACGCACGTTGGTTCCCGTTCGTGTCATCGCCGAAGGGCTAGGTGCAAAAGTGGATTGGAATGACGCCACTCGAACAGCAGTCATTACCAAAGGCACACAGCAGCTCTCCCTTACGCTTGACTCCCGTACAGCAGTATTGAACGGCAAACAAGTGAAGCTCGATACGCCGCCTGTTATTTCACAAAAGCGTATGCTGCTACCACTGCGTTTTGTCGGGGAGTCGCTTGGTGTTACAGTCGGGTGGGACAACAGTACACGAACTGTCATTGCCAACGAAACACCACAAGTCAAGCTAAACGGCAAGGTGACAACCCAGCCGATCAAGCTGTATCAAGTGGAAGACTCGGTGTACGCGTCCGCAGAAGCTGTAGCTGAGCAAGTGGGACAAAAAGGCTTTACGTGGAAAAGACCTGAGCGCGGGATGATGATTGATGATCAGTTGGTCCTTCCACTACGTCAGTTGGAGGACGAGCTTGGAGGGTCATTTGCGTGGGACAAGAAAAATAATCAGGTTAAGATCGATCGGCTCAATATTTTGAAAGGTGTATCGGAAGACGGCGCCCGTGTTCGTATTGAAACGACCATACCTGTAATTCCGCAGTCCTTTGTGATGACAGGTCCACACCGGATCGTCTTGGATCTCCCACAAACCGCATTGGATGACGATTTAATCGGAGATCTAAAGCGTCAAGACGAGAAGAACGATAGCGTAGGCGAATCCGAGGGAACGGCCTCCGCTGATCATGAAGACCAAGACAGAGATTCAGATTCTGACGAACAGAAGCAGGCAGAACAAGCGAAAGAAGAACCTCTCATCGCTAACCTGCGTTACAGCCAATACAGTGCATCCCCTGAAACGGTTCGCGTCGTCATTGAGCTGAACCAAAAGAGCACCTATGAGCTGGCTTACACGAAAGACGGTATCGAAGTAAAATTGACGCCAAAACCGAAGAAAACAGGCTACTTGATCGTCGTTGATGCCGGTCATGGCGGAAAAGACCCAGGCACGAAGGGCTCCGCTGGCAACAATGAAAAAGATTACAATTTGGCTGTCTCCAATAAGATTGTGGCTTTACTGAAGCAATATCCAGAGTTTCAAGTCGTTCCTGTACGCACAACAGATGTGTTTTATGAACTGTCAGAGCGTGCCGCTGTTGCCAATGAGTTAGATGCCGACTTGTTCTTATCTATTCATGCCAACGCATTCGAGAAACCGACGGCTGCAGGAACAGAAACTTTCTATTATAATGAAAACAGTAAAGACTTTGCCCAAGTGGTACATAAATATTTGCGTGGGGCAACGCAGTTCCCGGATCGAGGCTTCAAGAAGAGCGGCTTTTATGTGATCAAAAACACGAAAATGCCTGCTGTATTGACCGAAACAGGCTTCCTCTCCAATCCACAGGAGAACGCACAGCTGACGAATCCGGCATTCCAAGATAAAATCGCGAAAGCCATTGTTGCGGCTATTCGTGAATACTACGAGTCTTATCAGTAAGGGGGCTTTTCACGATGAAAAAAAGTCGAGCGATCTGGATGGCAGCGTTAGTGATGCTGCTTTTGGCCGGATGTGGGCAAAACGCGACAGAAACATCACAGCCAACCACACCAGTAGAACAGCCATCTGGTTCAAACACTGATCCATCGACAACAGAGCCGACTCTGAAAAAGCAAATGGTCACCGTTTACTATTCGGATAATAATGTGATGGAGCTGCAAAAAGAAGAGCAAGAGATCACGTTTGCAGAAGATATTGAGAAGTACAAAAAGACACTTGCCCTGCTGGAGACGCCTGTAAAGCCAGACGTGCACACTCCACTGTGGAGAAACTTTAAATACCATTCGATCACAATTGATAAAGGAACCCTGACGATTGATGCAGATAGCAAAAATCAGTTCAACATGGGTTCAAGTGGCGAGACGATGGCTTTGGATGCGTTGAAGAATACATTCTTTCAGTTCTCGGAAGTAAAGGAGATTGTCTTCTTGGAGGATGGCAAGAAAGTAGAAACGCTGATGGGGCACGTAGATCTCACCGAGCCACTGAAACGCGACAATTAATCATCACCAAAAAGGCGGCACACCCTGTTTATCAGGATGTGCCGCCTTTTTTTCATAGATATTGTGTTTCGCGTAAAGTGGCTGTCGTGGAGAGAAGAATATTTCCAGTCTAGGCTCCAGGCTCCGTCCTGCTGGGGGTGAGACTGTCCGCTCCGAAGCGATTAGCGGGGAAACGCAAAAGTGGTAGCCGCTACGTCGCTTGGGCACGTTGCGTTTCTTTTGCCCGCTAATCGTTTCTCCGCTCGGTAGGACTCCACAAGTCGCTACGTCTGGAAATATTCTTCTCTGTCGTGATTGTATACGTTCTTCATTCTTTTAAGGCTTATAAAATCGTAATAACACGGAAAGCTCGTAGAGGAAACAGGAGAAATAAGCGAAGATCTTTGGTACACCGACCGAGGCGTAATGAAAAAAAGCGAAACAAGCTTTTAGCGTCCACCTCTGAGACACCTCTTGAATGAACGACTTTGGACGCGGGTTTCGCTTTTTTTCATGGAGACGGGCAGTGAATCCCACAGCGGGTGGGACAAGAAGCTGAGCGTTTTCTCCTGTTTCCTCCCCAGCACTACAACAACAACCTAAGGTCTCTAATTATGTAGCTACGGTGGAGAGGAGAATATTTCCAGTCTAGGCTCCAGGCTCCGTCCTGCTGGGGGTTTAGACTGTCCGCTCCGAAGCGATTAGCGGGGAAACGCAAAAGTAGTATCCGCTTCGTAGCTCTGGCACGTTGCGTTTCTTTTGCCCGCTAATCGCTTCTCCACTCGAAAGGACTCCACAAGTCGCTACGTCTGGAAATATTCTTCTCTGTCGTGACTGATTATATCCTTACATTCTTTTAAGGTTTTTATAAACCGAATAACACTGAAAGCTCGTAGAGGAAACAGGAGAAAAAAGCGAAGATCTTTGGTACACCGACCGAGACGGAATGCAAAAAGCGAAACACGTTCTTAAGCGTCCACCTCTGAGACACATCCTGAAGTTACCACTTTGGACGCGGTTTCGCTTTTTGCATGGAGGCGGGCAGTGAATCCCTCAGCGGGTGGGACAAGAAGCTGAGCGTTTTCTCCTGTTTCCTCCTCACCCCAACAGCTGGAGAAAGGTTTTTTTATGTTGGTGTTTCTTCCCGATCCGTAAATAGAACCTTGATGGCATACACCCCAAACAAGCCTACCAACGTATACACGATTCGACTTACGATAGATTCCGCTCCACCAAACAAGCTCGCGACTAAATCGAATTGAAATAACCCGATTAATCCCCAGTTTAAGGCACCTATGATCACAAAAAGCAAGGCTAGCCGTTCCACATGGACACCCCCACCAAAAGAATAGGGACAGTATTGCCATGCTTGCGCCGTTTTACAACAGGACTCCCTGCATCTTTAAGAAAGCTTTACATTCACAACATAATACGACAACATTCCCGCTGTATAGTTTGTACTTGTAAGAGAGAAAAAAAACCGAACCTTTTAAGGAGGATTTTCATCCAATGAAAAAACTCAGCAAAATGTTTATTGCGCTGACATGTGTAGGGGCATTACTCGCGGGGTGCGGAAGCGGCAACACTGCGCAGACACAAACACCAGCACCAGCGCAAAAACCAGCTCAGGAGCAAAGCAACTCTGGTTCGACAACAAAAACTTCCGGTGAACCTGTCACTGCAGTGGGTTCTACCGCTTTACAACCTCTGGTCGAGCAAGCGGCCAAAGACTTTATGGCAAAAAATGCAGGCGCACAAATCCAAGTACAAGGCGGAGGAAGCGGCACGGGCTTGAGCCAAGTAGCAAGTGGTGCAGCAACGATTGGTAACTCCGATATTTTTGCAGAAGAGAAAAAAGGCATTCCAGCAAACGAACTGGTAGACCATAAAGTAGCCGTTGTCGGAATGGCAGCAGCGGTAAGCCCACAAGTAAAAGTGGACAACTTGTCTAAGCAACAATTGATCGACATCTTCACTGGAAAAATCACCAACTGGAAAGAAGTTGGCGGCGAGGATATGAAGATCACGCTAGTTAACCGTCCGAAATCTTCAGGAACTCGCGCGACATTCAGCAAATTCGCGTTGGATGGCAAAGAAGAAGCAGAAGGTATCACAGAGGATTCCTCTGGTACTGTTCGCAAAATCATTGCAGAAACACCAGGTGCAATTGGTTACTTGGCACTGTCCTACTTCAATGACACTGTAAAAGCTCTGAAATTGGATGGCGTGGAAGCAAACGCAGAAAACATTACATCGAACAAATATCCAGTATGGGCGTACGAGCATATGTACACCAAAGGTGAAGCAACTGGCGATGCAAAAGCATTCCTCGACTTCATCCTGACTGACGATGTACAAAAGAAAACTGTTACAGAATTGGGCTTCCTGCCAATCACAGACATGAAAGTGGAACGTGATGCAGAAGGCAAAGTAACTCAAAAATAAGCGTTATCGTCAACAGCAAAATAGAGGGGTAGGGGGGCCTTCCCCTCATTTTGCTTGCGTACAGTCGTTTTCTTTCCAGGAGGGAGAACATGGGCCATCGTACTGAAGGGGTAAATACAGAGCGTCAATCGATGATTGCGCAAAAAATGCTGACAACGAACAAGCGTCAAAAAACAGAGAATATTACCGGCAGAACCATCGCGATGATTTGTGCGGGTTTGCTCGTTATTGTAGTTTTATCGATCACCTATTTTATTGCTTCAAAAGGGCTGTCGACGTTCTTTGTCGATGGAGTAAGCTTCAAAGAATTTTTAACCCATGACAAATGGGACCCAGAGGGTGAGCCATCTGCGTATGGTGTGTTGCCCTTTATCCTCGGTTCGTTTTTCGTAACGGCACTGGCTGCTTTGATTGCCGCGCCACTCGGAATCGGTGCCGCTATTTTTATGACAGAGATCTTTCCTGGCTTCGGGAAAAAAGTGTTGAAGCCGGTTATCGAGCTGTTGGTTGGTATTCCATCGGTCGTTTACGGTTATGTCGGACTAACTTTACTTGTTCCTTTTATTCGCGAACAATTTGATGTTCTTGGCTTCAGCTTATTGGCAGGGGGACTTGTTCTTGCCCTGATGATTTTGCCAACCATTACGAGTGTGGCAGCAGATGCTATTGAGGCTGTTCCGCAAGATTTGCGCAATGCTTCGCTCGCACTTGGTGCTACGCGCTGGCAAACGATTTGGAATGTCGTGTTGCATTCCGCACTTCCTGGCTGTTTGACGGCCATTGTTTTGGGAATGTCTCGCGCTTTTGGGGAAGCTTTGGCTGTGCAAATGGTTATCGGTAACACAACGAAGCTGCCAGGCGGTTTGCTCGACCCGATCAGTACGCTCACTAGCGGTATTACATTGAACATGGGGAACACGATTCAAGGAACTCCGTATAACAATGCTCTATGGTCAATGGCTTTGCTGCTCTTGGCGATGTCTTTCATCTTTATCGTGATTTTGCGCCTGTTGGGCAGAAAGAGGTTGGCGAAATAGATGAAAGCGAGACTGATGGACCGCGCTGCTACTGTTGTTTTGACACTGATTGCCGTACTGATTATCGGTACCTTGGTGGGATTATTGGGCTTCATTCTCTCACAAGGCTGGCATAAGCTGAATCTCGACTTTTTGACCTCTGCGCCGGATATTGTCAATGCGGGTGGCGGGATTGGACCACAGCTTTTCAACTCGTTGTACTTGCTGGTCCTGACTATGCTGATCGCGTTGCCGCTCGGGATCGGAGCAGGTATTTATATGGCTGAATATGCGCCGGATAACAAGATTACACAGTTTATCCGCATGAGTATAGAAGTATTGTCTTCCCTTCCGTCTATCGTAGTTGGTTTGTTTGGATTGCTCGTGTTCGTAAATATGACAGGCTGGGGCTATACCCTGTTTGGTGGAGCACTTGCGCTGACGGTATTTAACCTGCCACTCTTAGTTCGTGTAACAGAGGATGCACTGCGCAACGTACCACGCAGTCAAAAGGAAGCGAGTCTCGCGCTTGGTATAACCAAATGGCGTACCATCGTGTCAGTCATCCTTCCAGCAGCACTCCCGGGTATCCTTACGGGGGCCATTCTGGCTTCTGGCCGTGTATTTGGGGAAGCGGCTGCCTTGCTGTTTACGGCAGGGATGTCTTCACCGAATCTGGATTTCACCGACTTCTCGATGAACAGTACGACGTCACCTCTGAATCCGTTCCGTCCTGCCGAGACCTTGGCCGTGCATATTTGGAAGGTAAACAGCGAGGGGCTGACACCGGATGCACGTGATGTCGCAGATGGCGCGGCTGCTGTTCTGATTATTGCCGTCTTGCTCTTTAACCTTTCCGCTCGTTGGTTCGGGAATTGGGTTTACAAAAAGATGACGTCAGGATCAAACTAAGAAGAGGTAGGTGGCAGCCATGTCCGTACTGACCATGCAAGAAACGATCATTCAGACGAATAACGTGAATGTATACTACGGAGAGAAGCACGCCGTAAAAAATATATCCATGGATATTGAAAAAAACTCCGTGACGGCCTTTATTGGTCCGTCCGGATGCGGGAAATCGACGCTTCTACGGAGCTTGAACCGGATGAATGATCTGGTTCCTTCTTGTCGTGTAGAGGGTTCCATTATTGTTGATGGTATCGACATTAATAGCTCGCAAGTAAACATCGAGAGCCTGCGCCAAGTGGTAGGAATGGTGTTCCAACGAGCGAATCCATTTTTTAAATCGATCTATGAAAACATCGCATTTGCACCGCGTTTCCACGGGATGACCAATAAACGTGATTTGGACGAATTGGTTGAGTCGAGCCTGCAAAAAGCAGCGCTTTGGGATGAAGTAAAAGATCGTCTTCGCGACTCAGCGCTCTCGCTTTCTGGTGGACAGCAGCAAAGGCTTTGTATCGCGCGTGCAATTGCGATGCAGCCAACCATTTTGCTGTTGGACGAACCGGCTTCCGCTCTCGATCCGATCTCTACCATGAAAATCGAAGAGCTGGTCATGCAGCTAAAAGATGAATATACAATCGTGATCGTTACCCATAACCTCCATCAGGCAGCGCGAATTTCTGAGAAAACCGCCTTCTTCCTGATGGGTGAGCTGATCGAGATGGATGAGACAGGGAAAATCTTCACATCACCAGAAAACGAAAAAACCGAAGATTATATTAGCGGACGTTTTGGTTAATAGAAAAGCAAAGCCCTCCCAAGCACTTATGCTTGCAGGAGGGCTTTTTCTTATCATGATGATTGTCTTTGGAGAGAGGGACTGTCTTCCGCTCTGAAAAATTTGATCGCTTGCTCCAAATCCTCAACGATATCTGCCAGACGCAGGGAGTCATCGAGAAATTGCTCCGATAAGGATAGACTTTCTTGATTGGCGGCTACGGCTTGCTGTGTGCCTGATACGACTTGCTGTGCAGAGGCAGACAGATTGTCTACCCGCTGTGAAATGGCTTGGCTCTGTGTCGAGATTGTTCCTGTGAGCATTCTGATCGATTCAAATTGTGCAGTCAACGCTTCGCTGAGCTGGATCGTGTTGTGAAAGATAGAGGCGGCCTGGTGCAAGGTTTGAATGCCATTTACAGTAGCATGATCGGTTGTTTGCAAGCAGGAGGCTACGTGCTCCATTCGTTCTTCCCCTGATTCAATTACCTTTTGAATACGGGCCGATGCCTCTTCGGTCTGGTCGGACAGTAAGCGAATCTCGTCTGCTACGACGCTGAAGCCGATTCCGGCTTGTCCAGCCCTGGAAGCTTCGATTCGGGCATTGAAGGACAAAAGCTTGGTTCGCTTGGAGATGGCGGAGATCAGGCCGAGCATTTCGTTGATGTCGCTCATGCTTTCTCTCATGGAGGACATGGCATGCAGAGAAGCTTTCATATCCTCTGAGATACTGTGCATATTTTCTTTTAGCAAATCGATGGAGGTTGCTGCTTTTACATTTTGCTGACGTGATTCCTGGCTTTGTACAATTGCTTTTTCCATGGAATCTGTAATCCGGGACATTTCTTTCGTGATGTCGGCCATCGTAGTGTGGATATCATCGATCTGCTCCTGCTGGTTGTCCATTTCTTGGGCAAGCCGCTCTGTTACGGTTACGACTTCTGACTGCATGGCGTGTGAATGGCGGGAGCCTTTTCCTACATGATCGGCTACCTGCTTGACGTCTGAGATGACATACTGGATTTTACCGATAATCGTCCGGATTTGTTCACTCATTCGATTGAAGCTGTCAGCCAGCTGGCGAATTTCATCATTGCTTTGTACGTGCATGGTTTGCAGCAGATCGCCCTGGCTAAAGGCGGACATTTTTTGTTGGGCTTCCTTAATTGGCTTGATAATTCGTCGTACGTACACATACAGCATCAGGGCAAGTGCAGCGAGTCCGACGAGGGAAACGGCCAAAATGGTTAGCTGAAGGCGACGGACCTCTTGCTTTACCTCGGATACCGACTGTGCGACGATTACTCCCCATTTTAGGGAGGCGTCAAATTGATAGGCGGCAAAAGAGTCCACCCCATTGATCCTGCTCGGCTCGTACCCAGATTGACCGGCCATGACGTTTTGTACGATGGCAAGGTCAGTGAGGAGGGGGCGCTGCAACGCGTAGGATTGATCGGGATGAGCGACCAGCTTGCCTTGTTGATCAACGATCATGGCATATCCGGTTTCCCCCAGTTTAATCTGCCCGATGGATTCGCTCAGCTTCGGAACAGAGACAAATGCCACGACGACACCTACAGGCTCCTCGTCTTCATTGCGCAAAGGGAGTGAGACGGCGATCTTGGGAAACTCCGTCTCGGAAAACTGGAAGACATCTGAGACAAAAATCCCCTGCTGCGGTTGATTCAATGCTCCCTCATACCAGTCCATTTTTCGCGGATCGTAGGAACTGTCGAGGGGTGATCCCGGAAAGGTCAAATACTTTCCGTCTGTGGTGACGATCTGTAATTCGGAAATCGTAGGATTGCTGGTAGACAAATCCGTAAAAATGCCAAAGATCTGATTGTTGGTGACCTTACTGTTTTTATAAGTGGAAGCAAATGATTGCAAGGCGGTCACGATGTCATAGACCCTGCTATGGACTTTCTGTAGAGCTGCACCTGATGCTTCGTGTAATTGCTGCTTTGTTTTTTCATTAAGCGTGGCTTCAGATTGATAGCTGATGAAGAAAGCGGCGATTGCCATCATGCAGACAACCATCCCCATAATGCCTGCAAACAGCCTGGTGAAAATTGAACGATAATGAAACGACGAGTGACCCCATTGTTTTCTTATGTCTGGCATTCATTGTTCTCCCCTTATTCGTCAAAACGTTCAGTTTCATTGTAGGGGGTACCTAGGGGAGCGTATATGCTTTACCAGCAAGATTTACCATAACTTAATGTAAAATGACCTATGTAAAAAGTCCTAAAACAAAAACTTTATCGAAACTTAATAAACATCACACGGAACCCTAACATTGGTGCGCTATAGTGGGGAAAGTAAAAGGACGAACAACCACGAAGGAGCGAAGACCGTATGAGCGTTATTTCGGTGAGAGAGTTGAATCTCTTCTACGGTAATAAGCAAGCCCTCTATCATATAAATCTGGATGTAGAGCCTGATTCCATTACAGCCTTAATTGGTCCGTCCGGCTGCGGTAAGTCTACTTTTTTACGGACGTTGAATCGAATGAACGATTCTGTACCGAACACCAAAATTACGGGAACGGTAAAAGTGTTCGACGAGGATATTTATAGTAATCGCGTAGAAGTTGAGCGACTTCGCAAAAATATCGGCATGGTGTTTCAGCATCCGAATCCATTTCCGAAGAGCATCTATGACAACATCACGTACGGGCCGAGACTCCACGGCATGAACGATCGTAACAAGCTGGACGAGTTGGTAGAGACAAGCCTCAAGGCAGCGGCTCTTTGGGATGAAGTGAAGGATGTACTGAAAAAGCCAGCAACAGGGCTTTCCGGTGGACAGCAGCAACGCCTCTGTATCGCACGGGCTCTCGCTGTTCAGCCACAGATCATTTTGATGGATGAGCCAACCTCTGCCTTGGACCCGATTTCGACAGCCAAAATCGAAGAGCTGTTGGAAGAGCTGAAGAACCGTTATACGATTGTAATCGTGACGCACAACATGCAGCAGGCAGCACGTATTTCCGATAAGACTGCGTTTTTCTTGAATGGTGAGCTAGTCGAGTTTGACAGTACCCCGACGATCTTCCAAAATCCTCGGGACAAAAGAACAGAGGATTACATTACCGGACGTTTCGGATAATTCAATAGGCATGATGGTAAAAGAGCGGACTTTTCGAGGTCCGCTCTTTTTGATTTGAAAAACGTTTATAAATGCAAGCCAAACCTCTTCAACTCAATGAAAATACCTTCCAATCGTTTCCCCTTCTCTGTTAACGTATATTCCACGCGCGGAGGTACTTCCGGAAACACCTTTCTCTCCAATATACCGTGCTCCTCCAATTCCTTCAGTCTGAGCGACAGTGTTTTTGGGCTAATCCCATCCATGGATTTCAGCAGGTCGCTGAAACGCAGCGTTCCTTCTATAAGCAGGTCCCGAATGATTAAAAAGGTCCATTTGGTCCCGATTACGTCAAGCGTCTTGGCAATGGGGCAAGGTTGCCCTGGGGTTCCTTTGTTCAGTTCGATTGGCTCAATAACGTTCATCGGAATATCCTCCAAAAAAATTAGTAGGGTTTTTGGCTATTATAGCGCAATAGTATCTTTTGGGAAACTATATGAAATAAATATCACTACTTCCGTAAATGAAGTTAGTGTCATTACAATAGCAATATCAACCGATACTTCCCCTCTAAATAAGGAGCTGATTAGAACGACATGATTCCACTTACCAAAAAAATGAGTTCGATAGCTGGTATTGCTGTCATCTTCGGGACGATGCTGCTCACGACAGCATGCGCTACTGATTCGAAAACGTCTGCTTATGATAAACAAACGGCTGTGTTGTCCGCCAAGACAGACGTACAACTATTGAAGGATCTTCCTCAACCCGTTTCGATGACGATTGATTCCTCTTTGGATTCAACGAAAGCTACCGAGATGGTACAGGCTGCACAACGTTTCTACGGATTCTGGAACACGGGGAATGAGGATCTCATTGCACAAACCGTTTCCCCAAGTTTCATAGATAACACGTTGCCGAAAGGAAGACCTCAAGGCCCCGATGGCTTGTTATTCGCTTCTCGCAACTTTCGTAAAGCAGTTCCCGACTTGCAATGCAAAATGGAGGATTTACTGGTAGTGGGAGACAAGGTAACAGCTCGTCTTTCCTTTACGGGTACGAGCAAAGGCGAGTTTATGGGAAAACCTCTGACCGGGAAGCCCATTCAATTTATGGCAATCGATGTTTTGCGCATCAAGGATGGGAAGCTTGTTGAAGACTGGCACCTGGAAGACAATTTAACTTTTATGCAGCAAATCGGCGTCATAGCGAATTGAAAGTCCTAACGTAAAGGAGATGTGAAAAATGAAAAAAATCCTTATCATCAATGGTCACCAAAAATATGGCTCATCGGAGGGGAAACTGAACCAAACGTTGATGGATCATATGGTGAGTCTGCTCGAAAAAGAGAACGATGTACGAACTACCATTATTCAAAATGGATACAAAATCGAAGAAGAGCAACAGAAATTTCTCTGGGCAGATATGGTCATTTATCAAACCCCTATCTACTGGTTCAGTGTCCCTGGATTATTGAAAACATATATGGATGAGGTATATGCGTACGGCTTGTTTTTCAAGGGGGCTAATCAATACGGAAGAGGCGGTTTATTAACCGACAAAAAATATATGTTCTCGACGACTTGGAATGCTCCAGAAAAAGCATTTAACGATCCAACCCAATTCTTTAAAGGAGAAAGTCTAGAGGATGCAATCAGCCATTTGCACCGCGTACAGGAATTTTTGGGCATGCAACCTGTAAAGAGCTTTGCTTGCTATGATGTCATCAAAAATCCGCAGATCGATCGGTTTGTATCCGAGCTCGAGGCGCATCTCAAACAGGTATTGCGTTTCTAATAAAAATCTCACAGTAAAAGGGAGAGATTCTATCATGTTGCACAATCAAAAGATAGTCATCATCGGCGGAAGCTCCGGAATTGGTTTGGAGACAGCCAAACAGGCAGTAGCCCTTGGTGCAGAAGTGATCATTGCCAGCCGCTCCGAAGATAAATTGCAGAAGGCAAAAGAGAGTTTGGGCTCCAAAGCGTCGGCGTATACGCTGGATACCACCGACGAGCAGCAAGTTCAGGCCTTTTTTGAAAAAGTAGGCGCGTTTGATCATCTGGTCGTCAGCGCAGCGGAAACATCAGGTGGGTCATTCCTTCAAACGGATACAGCCCAAGCGCGGAAGCTGTTCGACAACAAATTTTGGGGCCAATATTACGCGGCGAAATACGGTGCGTCGAAGATTTCAACAAACGGTTCTATCACCTTATTCTCCGGGGTTGTCGCCTATAAAGCGATGATTGGTTCGTCTGCTCTTGGTGCAGTCAATGCGGCGGTTTCGAATCTGGGGCAAACCCTCGCTTTGGAACTGGCGCCAATCCGAGTGAATATCGTTTCACCTGGCATTATTGATACGCCATCACGCAGTAAAATGCCTGAAGAAGTGCGCGAAAACTTCTATGCAACATTGGCAGATAAGCTTCCTGTGAAACGAGTTGGACAAGCGAAAGACGTCGCACAAAGCGTACTATACCTGCTCCAAAATAGTTTTGTAACCGGAACGGTCCTTCATGTAGAAGGCGGCCACATTTTACTTTAAAAGATTCCATTGCTGGATGTTTCGGATCATTTTCATATGTAGTATGGTAGAAGAGCGGACTTTTCGAGGTCCGCTCTTTTTGGTTTTTGGAAAGGAGATACATGCAGTGGTTTGGATTTCATTCTTCCTTTTTTTGATTACGTTGATATTGGTTATCTGGCAACCGAGGGGGCTGTCGATTGGTTATCCGGCTGTCGGTGGAGCACTGTTGGCCTTGATGATCGGGGTAGTCACGATCGGTGATGTCGCAGAGGTAACCACCATTGTGTGGAACGCGACGCTAGCGCTAATCGGGATTATCATCATCTCGCTCGTATTGGATGAAATCGGTTTTTTTGAATGGGCTGCGCTCCATATGGCTCGTTTTGCCAAAGGGAATGGGCGGCTTATGTTCGTTTATGTCATCCTGCTTGGTTCACTCGTATCGGCTTTGTTTACGAATGATGGGGCTGCCTTGATCCTGACCCCGATTGTGTTGGCACAGGTGCGGGCACTGAAGTTGGATGGGAAAACGGTTTTGGCATTTGTCATGGCAAGCGGGTTCATTGCAGATACGAGTTCTTTGCCCTTTGTGATTAGCAATCTGGTGAATATTGTTTCTGCTGACTACTTTGATATTGGCTTTGCTGCGTATGCGGCCAAAATGATCATGCCGACTTTGTTTTCGATTGGTGGAAGTCTGTTGGTTTTGTACCTATATTTTCGCAAAAGCATCCCAGCGCAGATTGATCTTTCCCATCTAAAAAATCCGGTGGAAGCGATTCGCGACCACAGAATGTTTCGCCTAGCATGGCCGATTCTTGCGGTCTTGTTGATTGGCTTTTTTATAAGCGAGTCCATCCATACGCCGGTGTCTATCATCATTGCAGGGGCAGCCATCATTTTTTGCTTGGCTGCAAGAAAAAGTGAAGCAATCACCATGCGGCGGATTATAAAAGAAGCGCCGTGGGTAGTCGTTGTTTTTTCGATTGGCATGTATGTCGTGGTGTGGGGGCTACACAACGCGAGATTGACAGACTTGGTCAAGGACACCTTGGATTGGTTCATGGGGCATGGTTTATTAGCAACGACTTTGGGAACAGGCTTTCTCGCTGCTGTTCTTTCCTCTGTCATGAACAACCTTCCGACTGTCATGTTCAACGCGTTGGCGATTGCCGAGACACAGGCAGACGGAGTATTGCGGGAAGCCATGATTTATGCGAATGTGATCGGGAGCGATTTAGGGCCGAAAATGACCCCGATTGGATCACTGGCCACTTTGCTCTGGTTGCATGTCTTGGGACGCAAAGACGTGACGATTACGTGGGGACAGTATTTTCGGACAGGGGTTGTTTTGACCGTACCGACATTGACGGTAACCTTGATTGGTTTGTATCTGACGTTGATTTATTTTTCATAGGGAATGAAAGCCTGCTGGTTAATGGTCAGCAGGCTTTTTTCTATTCATCACGCTGCTTGCAGTGAAATAGGCAGAATAGGACCTGGCAAGGACGGAAAAAATAGGCGCAACGTACATAAAAAGGAGGATGTTTCCATGTGGCATGGCTGGCCGATCGAACGCGTACTCATTCTTTTTGCTGGATTGGCGTTTGCCCTGATTGCGGTTCAGGTCACACTTTTTCACTCCAGACAAAACTTCCGACATTGGGCAATGTGGATTCCTGTGCTTGAGCTCCCTGTATTTGCGGTTACTGCTATTGTTTTATCGTTTGTGAATGCGGGGTGGCTGCGTTGGGTGTTTGCCTTGATGATGGTGGTTGGTGTGGCTGGTGGTTTGTACGGAGCCTATTTGCATACGGTCGGGGTTGGGCAGCGTGTGGGAGGTTATTCACAAGGTCAAAATTTTCTTGTCGGTCCTCCTGTGATTCTTCCTTTACTGATCACAGCAATGTCAGCATTAGGGCTTCTTGCGCTGTTTTGGTAAAAATCGTTTTCGAAGGGGTGAGAGGACATGGAGAAGCCTGGACGTTACCCATCCTATGATGTTTGGGACCAGCATACAGAGTGGGATGCTCACACCAGGAAAGTAGTAGGGGCCAGACGAATGCCTGCGATTGCCAACCAATTTTTTACGAAGCCTGAATCCTTACTCTTGCAGACAGTCGTAGGCGTATTGGTCCATGATCACCGTTTGGAGGTGCTGACCTTTGTGGTGGAGCATCTGGATAATACGACGGCTAGTAATATCGGCGAGTCGCAACGAAAAGTCGGACTTCCGCCCAAAAAAGAGCTCTATCGCTCTGGCTTGAAAGGGATTGATGCGGAGAGCCATGCTGCTTATGGAACTGATTTTGTTGCGTTGAAGCTAGACCAGCAGGATGCTGTTCTTCAGCACATCGCGAATGGGGGCATCCAAAACCAGGAGGCGTGGAAAGACCTTGCTCCCGCAGATTTTTTCAAGCGGTTGCTGCATGACACAGTCAGTGCGTACTATTCACATCCGTTGGTTTGGTCGGATATTGGCTACGGCGGACCCGCTTATCCGCGCGGCTATGTACGGGTGGAAAAAGGATTGACGGACCCATGGGAGGCGAAAGCAAATGACGAGTCATGACCATCATACGATTACTCATCGCCCGACTCCTGTGGATCAAAGAAAGTACGCTGATGACGCAGATGTATGTATCGTAGGTGCTGGAGCGGCAGGGGGAGTACTGGCTTATGAGTTGGCAAAGGCCGGGTTGCGTGTAGTCGTACTGGAAGCAGGGCCGTTTTGGGACCCGCAACACGATTTTGCCAGTGATGAGCTGTCGATGCGGAGATTGGCCTGGCAGGAAACGAGGCTGGTAGCAGGCAAAGACCCACTGCGTTTGGGGCATAACAACTCAGGACGAGGAATTGGGGGAGGCACCGTGCATTTTACAGGGGTGTTCCTGCGGTTCCACGAGAGTGATTTTAAGACAAAGACTGTAGATGGCGTAGGGGAAGACTGGCCGATTACATATCAGGATCTTGCCCCGTATTACGACAAGATTGAACGGGAGATTGCGGTTTCAGGTCCGGATCATTTCCCGTGGGGTACCTTTCAAGGCCCGTATCCGTACCCCGTTCGGGAGCCCATCAGTGCCAATGCCCAGCTGTTCCGGGAAGGGTGCGAGAAGCTCGGGATCGAGAGTGTGGTCGCCCCTCTGGCGATTTTATCGGGTCCTTTTGATGGACGTCCCCCCTGTATCAATCGTGGCTTTTGCAATCAAGGGTGCATGCCAAATGCCAAGTACAGCGGGTTGATTCATCATATCCCCAAAGCGATAGCGGAGGGGGCAGAGGTGCTGTCCGACTGCATGGTGACGGAAATTTTAATGGCTGGCGACCGGGTCAGTGGCGTGTTGTTCAACCATAATGGTTTGACGCACAGGCAAATGGCTCGTGTGGTCATTTTGGCCGGGTTTGTGGTAGAGACTCCCCGATTGCTGCTCAGTTCGGCGAATGCGCAGTTTCCGCAAGGGCTGGCGAATTCGAGCGGATGGGTAGGGAAGGCCATTATGCCCCACTCCAGTCATGATGTATACGGACGCCTCCCGGAGGAAGTGCGGTTGTATAAGGGAACACCAGTACTTGCCTTGACCCAGCATTTTTATGAGACAGACCGGGAACGAGGGTTTGCCCGCGGATATACATTGAGTGCACACGGGTCACGTCCAGTCGGGATGGCGGCTGCTATTGCTGCCGAGAGGGAAGACGGCTCGTATTTATGGGGAAAACAACTTCGAGAGACCATGCTAGATTACAATATGTACGCACGGATCACCTTAGTTGGGGAAGTACTGCCTCATCCCGATAACAAAGTGACGCTCTCAGGGGAAAAAGATGAATACGGTATGCCAGTCCCTACGGTAACGTTCAGTTATCAGGAGAACGACAAACAGCTTTATAAGCATGCCATTGGGCAAATGAACCGGATTATAGAAGCGATGGGGGGGCAGCCGGAGCATGTGGTGTCTGATACTGCTCATCTCATGGGGGGGTGCCGGATGGGGAATGACAGGGAGACCTCTGTTGTGAATGAATATGGGCAGTCACATGACATACCCAATCTTTTCATAGCAGGTGCTTCTACGTTCGTTACCTCGAGTGGCAGCAACCCGACAAATACAGTCATGGCGCTGGCTGCGCGCACTGCAGACAAGATCATTGAGGCGATGAAAAAGCAAGATGTATAAGCAGGGTTCACATAACTTTTGCGTTCTATCTTCCCCATCATATAAGCCATATAGTATACTGATAAACAGATATGTAAGGCAAAGGTGGGTATCCTTATGGAAATGGATTTGATGCAGGTTCTGTTTTTGTCAGAGACTTATAAGCTACTTGGTGACAAGACGCGCTTGACGATCATGGCTCTCCTGCAAGTACAGTCCTTATGTGTTCGTGATCTCGTGGAAATTTTGCAAACTTCTCAGCCTTCTGTTTCCCAGCACTTGGCTAAGCTCAAAACTCATGGTTTGGTCAAAGAGCGTCGGAAGGGACCGTGGGTATATTACTCCGTTAATGCAGAATGCGGACCTGAAGTTAAGCAAATTTTGTCTAACTTGCCGGATATGTCGCCAATCGTCAAACAAAAATCAGCTGCAAGTGAACCTTCATTTGGCTGATCAGTCGTAAAAAGCGTTGGATCAATTGAGATCCAACGCTTTTTTTAGTTCTTCCTTGTCAAATCCGTGGATAACGGTTTGCTCGCCGTTTTCCTTTTCAATGTAGGTTACAGGTGTCATGCTCGCACCTAATTGAATGGCTTCCTGGAAATAAGCCTGGTTTTGACGGATGTCTCTGTCTTCGAAAGCAATGTTGTTTGAGGTCAGCCACATTTTTTCTTCCTGACAAGGACCGCAAGTGACTTGGGTATAGATAATAACCTTGTGAGCCATACAGAATTGCTCCTTTCAAAAGCAGAATAGAAGCCTTGCACTTTCCAATATGAATGATCGGTGGCGACAAAGCAAGTAAACAACAACACAAATTGGGAAAATAAGGATGGATACACACATGGGGGGCTGTACAAATTATATTCAGTGACGTCGAGGAGGTGAAAGTAACGATGCCTAAACAAAACAGAGGTATGGGCCAAGCGAACCAAGCTAGCCAAGCAGCAAACACTGCGACTGAATTCGCAAGTGAAACAAACGCAGCAGAGGTTCGTAGTCAGAACCAACAATCCGCACAACGCGCTGCTTCCCAAGGCGCTGCGACTGAGTTCGCAAGTGAGACAAATGTTGCGGAAGTTCGCCGTCAAAACCAACAATCGGCTGCACAACAATCTTCTGGCCAAGCTACTGAGTAGGAGCCAGCGGACAAAAGCCCTCGCAATTTGCGGGGGTTTTATTTTTTTACGTAAAGTCTATGCATGGAATGTGGTTTTTATCCTCGCACTTGCAAAAGCGTGGAAGTGGATGATACTGTGATTCGTAAATCAGGCCACTAGGAGGCAAGTGCTCATGATCATTGGAACAGGTGTAGACATAGTGGAAATAGAGCGCATCGCTACTTTGATAAAAAGACAAGAGCGTGCGATCAAACACTTTTTGACCACAGATGAACAACAGCTTCTGCATGGAAAGTCAGAGACAAGACAGGCGGAAATGGCTGCAGGCAGATTTGCTGCCAAGGAAGCGGGAGCAAAGGCTCTTGGGACAGGCATTGGTGCCGTACTCAGCTTTTTGGATATGGAAATCCTCCCGAATCATTTGGGCAAGCCGGTCATGACCATAAAGCACGAGGTGTACAGCAAACTCGATCTGGACCCCGCCCGCATTCATATTCATGTGAGCATTTCGCATAGCAAGACGCATGCGATTGCACAAGTCATTCTAGAGGATCGATCGATGTTTGAACAACCTCGATAAACTTGTCTGCATATTGGGACGAGGATGGACATACATTTATATCGCGTAGATCAGGAGGGACTACCTGCTCTTACATAGGAAGGCTAAGTCTGTAGCCGATCCAAGCGATATATCGCCAACTTCGTATCCATTTGCAACCATTGACACGATGTGCGCTGCATGGGCGAGAGACTGACAGATTTCCCAGGAAATAGACAGGGATGCCCTTCTTTGTCGAAAATATTGACAAGGAGGAGTTCATTGAATGAAACGGGTAGCTTTACCACTGGTGTTATTGTTGGTTTTCACCCTGTTCCTCGGCGGTTGTTTCGGTCAGAAAACACCAGAAGATGTGGTGAGCGACCTGAACGGTACGCTGGGAAAAATGACTGGGTACAAGTCTCAGGCTGTTTTGACCATGCAGACAGGCTCTACCCCCATGGAGTACGATGTTCAGGTCTGGTATGAAAAGCCAACCAACTATCGGGTAGCTCTCACCTCGAAGCAGCGTGGCATTACACAAATCATCTTGCGAAACAATGAAGGAGTCTTTGTACTGACCCCTCATCTGAACAAGAGCTTCCGCTTCCAAAGTGGCTGGCCTGAGAACAACGGACCGTTGTATCTATACGAAACGCTGGCCAAGAGCATTATCGATGACACTGAGCGCCAAATGAAGATGGAAGAAAAGCAGTATGTATTCGAAGTGAAAGCGAACTACAGCGGCAATCGTTCTTTGACCAAGCAAAAAATTTGGCTGACAGAAGATTTCAAACCGACGCACGCCGAGATTATGGATGCTAGCATGAATCCGCTGGTACGGATTGATTTCACTGATTTTTCGTTCAACCCTATGTTTGACAAAGACTCCTTTGACAAAGAGCGCAACATGACAACGAGCTCGTTGACAACGATCCCAACAATGGCGCGAGCAAATGGACAGGTCGTGAAACAGCCGAACAGCCAATTCGGTGTCATCGTCCCTACGTATATACCAGAAGGAGTTAAGCAAGGAGATATCGAGCCAGTCACCCGTGATGGGGAGAGAAAAGTTATCTTGACCTACAAAGGGACCTACAACTACAAGGTCATCGAAGGGCGCCCGACAGCAGCATCCGTGTCGTATGAGCAAGGTATGCCTGTAAACCTCGGCTTTACGGTTGGTGTGCTTGCACAGACAGGTGAAAATCAGCGACTTCTGACATGGGAGCTCGACGGCATCGAATATACAATCGCGGGGGATCTTCCTGAGGAAGAAATGGTGAATGTCGCACAGTCGACATATGGCCTCAGCGCGAAATAAAAGTGTGGGAGAGGGGACGGTGAATGCCGTCCTCTTTTTGCTTGCTTTGGAAAGTAGCTGCAGTGGTGGGGAAGAAGCGCATTTCCAGTCTACGCTTCGGCCTACGCCCTACAAGGGGTTAGACTGTCCGCTCCGGATTGAATGTCGGGAGCGCTTCAAACGTAGAAGTTTCGATGAAGTAGTTCATAAGTGAAGCTGAAATTCCCCGACATTCAATCCTACGCTCAGGTGGGCTCCAGAGGCGCTTGGACTGGAAATGCACTTCTTCCCAAGCGGCTTTGTTCTACTATCTAAGAAAAATCCCCCTGTTGATACTCAAAGGATGATCTTCCAAGTTTTAAAGGGAGCGATGAATCCAAAAAGCTGGCGAAAAGAAAAAGCGCAGGGCTCGCAGACCTTGACAACGCCTACCCAGTCGGAACTTCAAAAAGAGGACCACGCTTGTCGAACACTTCTTCTCTGAGAAACTTCCGCCCGTAGGGTGGCTTTGGCTCGACGGTCCTCTTTTTGAAGTGGAGACGGACAGTCCATCACCACCGCTGGCGTGTCAGAGTCGAAGAGAACTGTGCTTTTTCTTTTCCTCCACTATGTTGACTCAAACCCAAATGCCCTTCATAGTTTTCTACGATTTTCCCTCAAGTTTTCCTTTTTTCTCAAACGGGAATCTAAAAATACCCATGTACACTTGGTCTTGTACCAAAGAACAAGCACACTACACGAGCATAGACGAAAGGGTTGAGTGTATATGTTTAGCAAAACGAAAATGGGAATGCTGATGGGAACGATGGCAGTGGTTCTGAGTCTGGGGAGCATAGGCGGAGCAATGGCAGCCGATTCAGCAAAACCAACTTCATTGAATAAACCCGCTGAAGTAAAATTCAAAACAGGCAAGATGGGCCACCACGGTGGAGTTGGCTTCAAAGAAAATACAGAGCTACTCTCGCTGTTGAAGCTGGATGCTGACAAGCTGAAAGAAGAGCTTGCGGCAGGAAAAACACTCGCAGTGATTGCACAAGCTCAAGGAGTCGACACTGCTGATGTCGTCGCACTTCTGGTTGAACAGCAAGAAGCCAAACTAAAGGAAGCAGTAACAGCAGGTAAGCTCACGCAGGAGCAGGCAGATAAGCTGTCTGAAAATCTGAGCGATCGCGTAAAAAAACAGGTAGAAAACATGAAACCAGATAAAGGCTTCGGCAAAGGAGGCTTCATCGGTGGCTTCGAGAAAAACGAAGAACTGCTGTCCCTCTTAAAGCTGGATGCGGATAAGCTCCAAGAAGAGCTAAAAGCGGACAAATCGCTGGCTACAATCGCAGAGGCCCAAGGCGTATCTGTGGATGATCTGGTGGCTTTGTTGGTAAAACAACAGGAAACCAAGCTGAAAGAGGCGGTAGCAGCAGGCAAGCTCACGCAGAAGCAAGCAGACAAGATGAATGAAAATGCGAGCGAGCGAGTAAAAGAAATGGTTCAAAACAAGCATCACGGACGTGGACCGGGTAAAGGAATGGGTATCGGGAAAAATGAAGAACTGCTGTCCCTCCTCAAGCTGGATGCAGACAAGCTGAAGGAAGAGCAAAAAGCAGGGAAATCATTGGCGACCATCGCCAAGGAGCAAGGCGTAAAAGTGGATGACGTCATCAAGCTCTTGGTAGGTGAGCAAGAAGCTAAGCTGAAAGAAGCCGTAAAGGCAGGCAAGCTCACACAGGAGCAAGCAGACAAGCGCAGCGAGGAATTGACAGCGATGGTGCAAAAGATGGTGGATGGCAGCTTTGAAAAAGTCGTTTTCCCAAGACATGAAAAAGGGGAAAAAGACCAGAAGAAATCCAAGTAGAAAAGTCAGCAGGTGGGAGCCAATCCCATCTGCTTTTCTATTTTCTCTGGGATTGGTCGATGTGCGTCGATTTGTACATAAAAACCAACGTGCGAATGAGGTGAAAGGACAATCCGCGAATTGACACACAGCGGGAAAACACGATACATTCAGAGTAACTTATTGAATGAGGTGGCATGCTTTACATGAAGAAACCGTCTAACGAAGTTTTGTACCAGGAAGCATCGACCTACAAAGACATGCTCCTGCGAAAAAGCTGGAAAATGCGCATTAACGAGACTATCATGTTTGTGCTGGGAATGATGATTCTCGCTCAATTTTTCCAGACCAATGACACGCGATTCAAGGTGCTTGTTTTCGCCATTGCCATTGCTGTTGTTGGATTGTCTCCGTTTATGTACAAATCGGTATTGCGTCCGGTGTACAAGCTGACCAAGACCCACCTGATTATATCCATGTCAGGACAGGAAAAGAGCTACCCGCTATCTGAAGTCGAGCAAATTTATGAAGGCCGTCATTTTTATCTTGTAGGCGGCAAAAAGGAATCACTGATGGTTTCCAGGCAATTTCTCAGTCATTTAAATGAACGCTTGTTTTACTATAAAAAAGGGAACAAGAGGAGATAGGAATGAAATCGTTTTGTCGTGACACTTGGGTAGAGGTTGATTTGGATGCCATCCGGGCGAACCTCGAGACATTCAAACGTCATTTGCCAGAAAAAACAGGTATTATGGCTGTTGTGAAAGCAGACGGGTATGGTCATGGCGCGGTCCATGTTGGAAAAGAAGCGTTGGCGAGCGGTGCAGATTCACTTGCAGTCGCATTGCTCGATGAAGCGCTTATTTTGCGGAGGGCAGGGATCAAAGCGCCGATTTTAGTGTTGGGATACACACCTGTCGAATCCATTGTCACTGCAAGCGAGCTGGAAGTGGAGTTAACCGCTTACAGCGTCGAATGGATCACGGAAGCGAACGACATTCTTCAGAAAAACGATCACAAGCCTGTCGGGATTCATGTGAAGACCGATACCGGCATGGGACGTTTGGGCGTTCGGACAAAGAAAGATTTGCTTGCGTTGGTCGGTGCCCTTGAAGAATCCCCTAAGCTTAAGTGGACAGGCATTTTTACGCATTTTGCCTGCGCGGATGAACCAGATACAACCCATGTGCGACGACAACACGACTTGTTTCAATCCTTTTTGCAAGCACTGCGTGAAGCAAATAAAGCATTGCCGACCGTTCATTGCTGTAATACGGCTGCGGCTATTGCATTTCCCGATTGGGGGTATGATACGATTCGTTTAGGCATAGGTTTATACGGATTGTATCCTTCTTTGTACATGAAAGAACGTGCGGATGTCACTCTTGCCCCAGCCCTGGCGCTCAAGACCAGAATCGCCCACGTAAAAAAGGGAGATGAGCCATTCACGGTCAGCTATGGTGCTACGTATACAGCACAGCCTGACGAGTGGATTGCAACGCTGCCGATCGGATACGCAGATGGCTATTCTCGCCTTTTGTCCAATCGTGGTGAGGTGTTGTACAACGGATCGCGCTACCCGATTGCAGGCAGAGTTTGCATGGACCAAATCATGGTCAGCCTGAATTCGACAGAAGCAGATGTCGATGATGAGGTCGTTTTGTATGGCAAGCAAGGGGACGAGGAAATTTCCTTGGATGAAATTGCCGATTTACTGGGAACCATCAATTACGAGGTTCCTTGTATGCTGAATTACCGAATTCCGCGCCTCTATTTGCGCGCCCAGAAAGTAACGGACGTATTTCACCCATTGACGATGAAGCACTCTTCTTACGAAAATGGAAATAACTAGCAGGGTAAATCAGCAGGAATTTTCCCGTGGAACACGAATACTAGTTAAGCGAAAAAGCTGGCTTTTTTGGGTAAACGAAGTCTTCACCTGCATCTTTGGATTGTTTACACTCACGTTTTCACACCGAAAAAGCGACAGTAGGTATATTTTTGCAATGGATTCGACATAATGGTATTGTTCATATTGGCTGTTCTTTCTAGAACCAGCATTGCGGATGGAAGTTACGGTCATGGTTGGAGGTGGATTTGTCTTGTCGAAGTCAAACACGAAACGCATCATGATCAGCTTGCCACAACACTTGCTTCAGGAAGTGGATGGCGTTATTCAAAAGGAAAAATCCAATCGCAGCGAGTTTATTCGTCAAGCGATGCATTTGTATTTGAAAGAGCGAAAAAAACGCACAATCCGTGAGACCATGCAAAAAGGGTACATGGAGATGGCGAAGATCAATCTGAATATGGCATCGGAGGCTTTTGGCGCTGAAGAAGAGGCTGACCATACTCTTGTCCGCTTAGTTAGCGGGGTGTGACTGGTGATTGTCAAACGTGGCGATGTGTTTTTCGCGGACCTGTCCCCGGTCGTTGGCTCTGAGCAAGGAGGCGTACGGCCTGTTTTAGTCATTCAAAACGACATTGGAAATCGATTTAGTCCGACGGTCATCGTCGCAGCCATTACGGCGCAGATTCAAAAGGCGAAGCTGCCTACGCATGTGGAAATTGACGCAAAAACTTATGGATTTGATCGTGACTCCGTCATTCTGTTGGAACAAATACGAACCATTGACAAACAACGTCTAACTGATAAAATTACGCATCTCGATGACGAGATGATGGATCGGGTTAATGAATCCTTGCAAATCAGTTTAGGACTCATTGATTTTTAACGTGTGAAAAAAGATCAGACTATTTGATAGGAAAAGCCACTTGAGTGAAGCAAGTGGTTTTTTGCTGTCAAATTTGCAGGGATTTCGTAGGTGCACATCGAACTGTTCGAAAAGAGAATATCAGACAAAATGTGACACAATATGATTTATTTTTCGAGGTAGAGAAAAAACTCATTTCTACCTACCAAGCGAGGCGGAAGGGGTTTTTTTGGTTGTGGCAGACTATTCTCCTGAGACAATCAATATAGAACAAGAATCAGACATCGTGACGGCGCGGCAAGTGGGGCGAAACATGTCGAAGCTGTTTGGCTTTGGCACGATCACGCAGTCCCGCATCGCCACGTCAATCTCTGAATTAGCTCGCAACATTTATTTGTATGCGGGTACGGGGACGATCACTATTTCACCGATTGAGCGCGAAGGAGTGATTGGCCTGAAAATAACAGCCACTGACAGCGGTCCAGGGATTCCTGATATTCGCCAGGCGTTAGATGATGGCTATTCGACTTCGGGTGCCCTCGGGGCCGGATTACCGGGTGTCAGGCGCATGATGGATGAATTTGAGATCCACAGTACCCTGGGAGAAGGGACGCGTGTCATTGTTGTGAAGTGGAGCGATCAAGTAAAGGAGGAATGAGATAGATGGTAACCCGGAGCTTCCAGGAAGAGTATGTAAAAATTCTTCGGGATTACCTGAGTGCTCAAGGGGAGGACCAGCTTTACGGAGCCCAGCAGTTGGGTAAATGGATGCTATCTCGAGATATTTCGCCAGAAGAAATAACGGATTTGCATGCGCAAGCGCTTGAGCAGCTCGGGGAAGTGCCAGAGTTTGTGCGCTCCTCCTTCTCCATTTTGACAGAGGTCATGATTGAATATGGGAACGAGCACCGATCCGTAAATAGCTGGCGCAATCGCCATCAGCAGATGGAATCAGAAATAGCCGTGGCGAAAGCGATGCAGCAATCACTTTTGCCAAGTGAGGTTCCACTCTATTCAGAGCTGGAGATTGGCGTAGTGAGTATTGCTGCGAAACAAATCTCGGGCGACTATTACGACTTCATTGAGCAAAGTGAAGGGCGTTTTGGTGTCGCCATAGCAGACATTACCGGAAAAGGAATGCCTGCTGCGATGTGTATGTCGATGGTGAAATATGCGATAGACAGCCTTGGACAAATGGAGCTGGGTCCCGATGAAATGCTGCACCATTTAAACCGGATCGTGGGAAGAAATATTGATCCGAGCATGTTTGTGACGATGCTGTTTGGCAGTTATGACACAAAGGAACACTGTTTCCGTTATGCGATGGCAGGACACGAGCCAGGATTTTTGTACAGGTCGGCAGAAGGAAAGTTTTACGATCTCGAAGGGCGAGGGAATGCACTCGGTTTATGCCCAAACAGTGAATACGAGGTTCAGGAGATTCATTTAGAAATAAATGATGTTCTGATTCTTCTGACGGATGGTGTAACAGAATGCAAAAATAACCGATATTATTTGCAAAGGGAAGAGCTTGTACACCATTTGCAAAAAGAGGTGGGCGAATCTGCCCAAAAGATGGCAAACGGCCTGTACAATAGACTGCTTCTGCTCTCCCAGTTTGACCTGCTGGATGATTACACCATGATTGTACTTCGAAGAACCTAAGCAACGTACGGGGGGAGACGCAGATGGACCTGCTAATTCAGACAACGAGCCTTGAAACTGAGCACCGAGTGGTCCTTGGTGGAGATATTGATGCTTTTACAGCACCGAAAGTAAAGGAAACACTCATGTCACTCGTCACCAAGCCAGATATCAATCACATTACGGTTGATTTGGAAGCAGTAGAATACATGGATAGTACCGGAATCGGAATTTTCATCGGGATTATGAAAGAGTGCTTCCAACGAAATCGTACATTTGAGGTGCACAAATTGTCTCCGCGTGTGGAAAGGCTATTTCGAATCACTGGCTTATACGATCATATTGCCATCCGCAAAGGAGAGAGCGAGTAATGGGTCCAAATCGACCTCTGGCAGACGTGATTCAATTGACTTTGCCAAGCAAGGCGGAGTATTTGGGAGTAGCCCGTCTGACTGTATCCGGTATAGCCAACCGCATGGGCTTTTCTTATGAAGAGATTGAGGATATCAAGCTTGCCGTCGGAGAAGCATGCACGAATGTAGTAAGACATGCATACAAGGAAATCGAGAATCCTGGCTCCATTCATATCCAATGCCACGTTTATGAAGATCGGTTGCTGATCGAGGTAAGCGATCAGGGCGTTGGATTTTCAAATGAGCTCATTGCTGAGCAACTGACGCCGATTTATGCAGGGAAAAACCTTGAGGATTTGGATGAGGGCGGGCTCGGGCTCTATCTCATCCACACGCTTATGGATGAGGTGGAGATTCGCTCTGAATCAGGAGTAGTAGTCTCCATGACCAAGTATGTTCGGCAGGATGGGGTGGCTGGCAATGACTGGACAATCTCGGAAGCAGAAATATAGTCCAGAGGAGTTGAAGGAGCTCATCCACCTGTATGGTGAAACAAAAGATCCTGCGATACAGGAACAACTGGTGAGGGCCTATACTCCTCTTGTAGAATCGTTAGCGAAGAGGTTTGTTCGCGGACAAGTCATGTATGAAGACCTCGTGCAAGTTGGATTAATCGGCCTGCTTGCTTCCTTTCGTCGGTTCGACCCTAGCTTTGAGCGGACATTTGAGAGCTTTGCGATTCCGACTATCGTGGGGGAGATAAAGCGCTATATTCGGGACAAGACATGGAGTGTCTATGTTCCACGCAGAGTAAAGGAACTGAGCCCGAAGATCAAAAGGGTGGTCGACGAGCTCACGATCAAGCTGCAGCGATCTCCCCAAATTGCAGACATTGCCAACAGCCTCGGCGTTACAGAGGAAGCCATTCTAGAGACATTGGAGATGGGGCGCAGTTATCACTCTCTCTCTATGGACAGCGAGCTGGAAGCGGATCTGGACGGCAACACTATTTCTTTACTAGACCTAGTGGGGACGACGGAAGAAGGATACGGAGCAGTCGAGCAGAATCTGATGCTGGAGCGGGCCCTGCAAATTTTGGATCACCGTGAAAAGGAAATCATTCAATTAACTTTTTATCAAAATTTGAGTCAAAAGCAAGCGGGGGACATCATGGGGATGTCGCAGATGCATATTTCCCGCCTTCAGCGCAGGGCGTTGGGCAAGCTGAGAGAAGCATTGAAAGTGGAACAGCTGGAAACCGCGACGTAGAGGGGCCAAGTGGCTCCTCTTTTTTCTTCCCTTTTTCCAGTCCTTGTTAGCAAATGTGGTACAATAAACGACGAAGAATGAGCGCAGGAGGACAGGTATGGAGCTTACGTTGATGATCCAGACAATCGCCCAAGATACGGGTGTCAAACCTCACCAGGTGGAGCGTACGGTTGCCCTCCTGGATGAAGGAAACACGGTTCCTTTTATTGCCCGCTACCGCAAAGAAATGACGGGGCAGCTAGATGAAACACAAATTCGAGCGATTGAGGAACGCGTTCGCTATTTACGCAACCTGTCAGTGCGGAAGGAAGAAGTCGTTCGGCTCATCGATGAGCAAGGTAAGCTGACGGACGAGCTGCGCACAGCTATTGAGCGTGCGACAAAGCTGCAAGAGGTAGAGGACCTGTACCGCCCTTATCGCCAAAAACGCCGAACGCGTGCAACCATGGCCAAGGAGAAGGGACTAGAGCCACTTGCCAACTACCTCATGAGTTTACCGAAAACCGGGAATCCGGAAGAAGAAGCAAAACCGTATATCAACCCGGAAAAAGGCGTCGAGACGACTGAGCAAGCTCTGCAAGGAGCAATGGACATCGTGGCGGAACTTCTGTCTGATGACCCAGAAATTCGCCAGTGGGTTCGTCAACGCTCCGTGCAAAAAGGATTGCTTTTGACGGAGCAGAAAGCCGAAGAAGCAGATGAGAAAAATGTATACCAAATGTATTACGCATATAGTGAGCCTCTGAAAAAGGTCGTTCCACACCGGGTACTGGCCATTAATCGGGGAGAAAACGAAGGTATTTTGAAGGTTTCCATTGAAGCGCCTGTCGTAGAGATTGTGGCTTGGATGCAAAAACGAACCATTCCGCGTGATACAGTTGCCCGCGATCTACTGACCTTGACAGTCGAGGACGCGTATAAACGTCTGATCGCCCCTTCTATTGAACGAGAGGTGCGCGCCGAGCTGACAGAGGCAGCCGAGGAACGTGCGATTCATATCTTTGCAGAAAACCTGCGCAATTTACTGCTTCAACCGCCTGTAAAAGGCAAAATCGTACTTGGGGTCGATCCGGCGTTTCGGACAGGCTGTAAGCTCGCCGTTGTAGACGAAACCGGGAAACTACTCGAGGTTGCCGTCGTTTATCCAACCCCTCCGGCCAATAAAGTGGCAGAGGCTACAGTGAAAGTGAAGCAGATGATCGAAACCTATGGAGTCACGGTTGTTGCGATTGGCAACGGTACTGCTTCGCGCGAGACAGAACAGTTCATTGCCACGCTACTAAAAGAGCTGAAGCGAGAGGTAATGTACATCATCGTGAACGAGGCAGGTGCATCCGTGTATTCTGCTTCCACCCTGGCCAAGGAAGAATTCCCGGACTTGGATGTAGCTGAGCGAAGTGCAGCTTCGATCGCGCGTCGTTTGCAGGACCCGCTCGCAGAGTTGGTCAAAATCGATCCAAAGTCCGTCGGGGTCGGACAGTACCAGCACGATGTTTCCCAATCGAGACTGGCAGACAGTTTGCAGTTTGTGGTTGAATCTGCGGTAAACCATGTCGGGGTGGATGTGAATACCGCTTCTCCTTCTCTATTGCAATATGTGTCAGGGATCAGCCGTCAAGTGGCGGGGAATATCGTGAAAAAACGGGACGAGATCGGGAAGTTTACGGAGCGCTCCCAGCTGAAGGCAGTTCCGCGCTTGGGTGCTAAAACGTTCGAGCAGTGCATCGGGTTTCTCCGCGTGATGGATGGAGCGAATCCACTGGATAAAACGCCAATTCACCCGGAATCGTACGATGCGACCCACCAGCTATTGTCGATGCTGGGCATTAGCGCTCAGGAGATTGGCAGTGACAACTGCAAGGAACGCGTACAGTCTTTGGATGTAAAAGAGACCGCTGCGAAGCTCGGGATTGGCGAGCCAACACTGCAAGACATTGTAGACAGTCTCTTGCGTCCTGGTCGCGACCCGCGTGATGAGCTGCCAAAACCACTCTTGCGAAGTGATGTCCTCCAGCTGTCTGATCTAGGGGTGGGCATGAAGCTGCAAGGTACTGTGCGCAACGTGGTCGACTTCGGGGCGTTTGTGGATATTGGTCTGAAAAACGACGGTCTCGTGCACATTTCCCGTTTGAAAAAGGGCTTTGTGAAACATCCGCTTGAAGTGGTGACTGTTGGCGATATCGTAGATGTATGGGTAGTAGAAATTGACGAGAAACGTCAGCGTGTAGGGATGACCATGATCGCACCAACGGAAGGATAAATGTGAAAAGGCGGCCTCCTGTCAGTCAGGGCGGCCGCCACTTTTTTCTAAATATAAGAACCAGCAACTGTTGAGCACACGAATTTGGCGAACGTCCTTCCCATTAAAGGCACGTTGCAACTGCCTGCGCATCCATTGTGGCATGAAAGTACCCCCTGGAGATATTCGTCTATAGGCAATGTATGCGCCGAGACGAGCAGGAGGTGCCTAGAATTTTACTTTACTCTTCTTCTTCGTGCAAATACTCCAATTGGGCTTGAAGGGCCCGGATCTCTGTCAATAATGAGATGAGTGGATACTCGGTCTCTTGTAGGGCAGCGAAGCGGCGCTCCAGACCACTGACGTACTCCAAACCATCTACGATCGAAAGCCCGCTCTCTAACCGTTCCACATCCGCACAGTCTGCCAGAACCGTAGGCAATTCCGGGCGCTCTGTGATCGTCAATTTGTCAATTTCCTTGTAAAGTCGTTTCAATAGAGCGATTAATTGGTACATATGCGTTTCGGGCAAAGAGACAAACTGTAGTCCGTCACTGGACTGCAACAACAAATAGCGCATGAGCTCCTCCACCATTCTGTCTACCGTGTATTTGTGAAAAACGTCTAGACGTTTTTCATTAAACAGGATATGACCGCATGCGGTCGGCAAATAAACGGTCACAACCGTTTATTTGCACTCAGTGTAGCCTATCTGTCTGGCACTTTTCAACTGGAACTGCTATGGTGAAAGGAAGGAAGCGGAGGAGATGAGATGACCGATTCGGAACTGCAAATGCTGGTAGAGCAGATATCCAGCGAATTTTTTGCCAAGCCCTTTCGCCATCAGGCCCGCTTTAACAGCAGATTGCGCACGACTGGCGGGAGGTATTTGCTGCGCTCGCATGACATTGAATTGAATCCGAAGCATTTGCAGGAGCATGGTGCGGAGGAATTAATTGCGATCATCAAGCATGAGCTTTGCCATTATCATTTGCACATAGAAAAGCGCGGGTATCGTCACGCTGATCGGGATTTTCAACTGCTTCTGCACCAGGTGGGGGGAAGTCGATACTGCCAACAGGTAGGAAACGGTCGGACGACCCTGCCTTATCGCTACGAGCTGGTTTGCAAGGCATGTGGCATGAGCTACAAACGCAAACGAAAGATGAACCCGAGCCGCTATCGTTGCGGACGCTGCAAAGGAAAGCTGCTGCTGCACGAGCTAACGACGTAAAGAGTCAGAGGGTGTTGGCTTTCTTGCGCGACTTTTGACAGCAGGGGTATAATGAACAGACGAAAAATGTTTTCCGCGAAGGAAAAGGAGCGTTTGAAGTGGCACACGACGAATTTTCCCTGATCCGGCAATGGACGAGTCGTTCTGCGGGGCAGGAAGGGAACGGTTTGACCGTCGGGATAGGGGATGATGCCGCTGTCTTCTCCCCAGCACCAGAAATGGAAGTCGTGGCCTGCTGCGATGCGATGGTAGAGACGGTTCATTTTTTGAAGAAAACGATGAATCCTAGTGATATCGGATATAAGGCTGTTATCAGCAATGTGAGCGATGTTGCAGCGATGGGCGGGGTTGCCCGGTATGCGCTTGTCAGTATCGCGGTCAGTCCGCAATGGACACCTGACGAATGCCAGCAAATCTATGAAGGTATCTACGAGGCTTGTCAGGCATATGGAGTTCGTGTCATTGGTGGCGATACCGTTTCCGCCCCTGATGCCCTACACCTGAGTGTGACCGTATTGGGTGAGGTGGAAAAAGGGCGTGCCATTCGCCGCTCACAGGCAAAGCCTGGGCAGCTTGTTTTTGTTACAGGGCATGTCGGAACTTCTGCAGCAGGACTACATCTTCTCCTGCAAGGCGAGACTGCTGAAAGAGGCGTCTCTTTACCTTGGGAGACATTAATGGATGCCCATCAGCGTCCCGTTGCCCAAATAAAGGCGGGCAGACTGCTCCTGGAATCAGGGGCATGCAGTGCGCTGAATGATGTCAGTGATGGACTGGCCTCAGAGCTGTGGGAGATTGCTGAGGCGAGTGGTGTATCGATCTTGGTCGATGCTGCAACGGTACCGATCCATGACGAAGTTCGGGAGTATGCACGGCATGTAGAAAAAGATCCGCTGGAATGGGCTTTTTATGGCGGTGAAGATTATCAATTGGTCGGAACGCTTGCGAAAAGTCACTACGAAGCCGTAAGCAAGCAATTTGCCGCTAGTGGTGTACCCTTTACTGTCATCGGTGAGGTGGTAGAAAAAAGGCATGAACCAGAATTGATGCTTCAGCGCGATGATCAACAGCTCCCGTTGCCCAAAGCGGGATTCAACCATTTTAGGAGTGGATGAAAGAGATGAGCTATACATGGAGGCTCACGGGAGCGCAGGAGACGCAGCGCTTTGCCGAGCAACTGGCAAGTCTGCTTGAACCAGGTGACTTCCTCGCGATGGAGGGGGATCTGGGAGCGGGCAAGACGACTTTTACCCAGGGGTTGGCCAAAGGACTAGGAATCCGACAAGTAGTGAACAGTCCGACCTTTACCATCATAAAAGAATATCAGGGGCGCTTGCCGCTTTATCATATGGATGTCTACCGGGTAGGCGATGATCCAGACTCTCTTGGTCTGGACGATTACTTTTTTGGCGAAGGTGTCTGTGTCGTAGAGTGGGCTTCTTTGATCGAGGATGTCCTGCCGACAGATCGGGTGACCGTCTTCCTGCGTAGAGAAGGGGAGGAACAGCGGATGATCGAGCTGGTTCCTCAAGGGAATCGTTATGTGAAATTGTGTGAGGAGTTTGATTTTGATGCGCGTACTGGCGATTGATACATCGAATCTGGTGCTAAGTGTAGCTGTGGTAGAGGAAGAGCGAGTCTTGGCCGAAATGACGACGAACCAGCAAAAAAACCATTCCGTGCGTCTGATGGATTGCGTCAGTGAACTGCTCGATGCAACAGGAACAGCGCCAGAGGAACTCAGCGGCTTCGGGGTGGCAAACGGACCGGGCTCCTATACGGGCGTGAGAATCGGCGTTGCCTCTGCGAAAAGCATGGCTTGGTCGCTGAATGTCCCGGTCATTGGTGTATCCAGTCTGGAGGTAATTGCCATGAATGCCACAGGCTTCTCTGGATTGATTGTACCGTTGTTCGATGCGCGCAGAGGTCAAGTGTATACCGGCTGTTATCGTTCCGATGGCATGGAGGCGGTGCGAGCGCAGTCCACAGAACAAATCATCCTGCTGCGAGAATGGCTGCCACTGTTGCGAGACCTGGCGCAAGGAGAGCCGATCTTGTTCTTGGGTGAAGATGTAAGGTTGCATCGGGAGACAATTGTGCAAGAGCTCGGGAATCAGGCGCAATTTGCTTCTCCAGCGTTCAATCACCCACGTGCTGCTCATATCGGCTATGTGGCACTGCGCAAGCTTCAAGACGGCGGAAATGCGCATGAACTGGTTCCAGAGTATTTGCAACTGGCAGAAGCAGAAGCGAAGTGGCTTGCCCAAAAGCAGGCGGGGGCCGTAAAGGAGTAAAAGCATGAGTCAACCAATCGATTTGGAATATCGTTATATGACGATGCAGGACGTTGGGGCTGTGGCAGAGCTGGAGCGTTTGGCTTTTACAACTCCATGGCCGCATGATGCATTTGTCAACGAGCTGACGATAAATCCAAATGCACGCTATGTAGTCGTCGCTCATCAAAATCGGATTATTGCTTATTGTGGCATGTGGATCGTGATCGATGAGGCACATATTACAAATATCGCCGTCCATCCACTATATCGTGGAAAAAAGGTTGGATTGGCACTGATGATCAAAATGATGGGTGTTGCCAAGATGCAGGGTGCCCATAGCATGACGCTGGAAGTTCGACCTTCGAACACAGTCGCGCGGAACATGTATATCAAGCTCGGCTTTAAAGAGCATGGGCGGCGCAAGAGATATTATTCAGATAACAATGAGGACGCAATCATTATGTGGGTGACATTGTAATGAACAAGACGTATACGTCGCGCTACGAGAAGCGCATACAGCAAAAATACGAAGCACATAGGGAATCAGGTGCTCCTACTTATATTTTAGGAATTGAAACAAGCTGCGACGAGACATCAGCAGCTGTCATCCGTGATGGCAGAGAGGTACTGTCGAACGTCATCGCTTCCCAAGCCGATATCCATAAAAGGTTTGGCGGAGTCGTGCCGGAGGTGGCTTCTCGCAGACATGTAGAGAACATTACGCTTACCATCGAAGAGGCTCTGACCGAGGCTGGGAAAACGTTGGATGACATCCAAGCAATTGCGGTGACGTACGGGCCCGGGCTTGTCGGAGCCCTGTTAGTTGGCGTGGCAGCAGCAAAAGCCATTTCTATGGCCAGAGGAATCCCGCTAATTGGCGTGCATCATATCGCGGGTCATATTTACGCGAATCGTCTGGTGCAGGAAATGGAGTTTCCGCTGATCGCACTCGTCGTATCAGGCGGGCATACAGAGCTTGTCTGGATGAAGGAGCACGGTCAGTTCGAGATTTTGGGAGAAACGCGCGACGACGCTGCAGGGGAAGCGTACGACAAGGTAGCACGAGCGCTGAATATGCCGTATCCAGGTGGACCGCATATTGATCGCCTCGCACATGAAGGAAAGGCAAATGTACCGCTCCCTCGTTCCTGGCTTGCGCCAGACTCCTACGATTTTAGCTTCAGTGGCTTGAAGTCAGCTGTGCTCAATACCTTGCACAATGCAGCTCAGCGAGGAGAGACGATCGAACCGGCGAATCTAGCTGCGAGCTTCCAAGACTCTGTAACGGAAGTGCTCGTAGAAAAGACGATTCGGGCAGCTCGTTCTCATGGAGCGAAGCAGGTATTGCTGGCTGGCGGCGTTGCGGCCAATCGCGGATTGCGTGAGCGGTTGCAGGCAAGGTGCGAGGCAGAAGGAATTCCGTTGGTGATCCCACCGATCACGCTATGCACAGACAACGCTGCGATGATTGCGGCAGCAGGCTTTATCAAGTATGAAAAAGGACAGTTTGAGGGCCTTGATTTGAACGGAGTCCCAAGTTTGTCGCTTTCAGAGCAATAGAGTGAATGGATGCTCAGGCTGTCGAGAAAGTCGACAGCCATTTTTATTTCACTTGGTTTTAAGGCGACACCGCGTTAATTTACTATAATTATTATAATTACATAGAGCTTCCATTGATGATAAAATGAACTTATCTAACTAAAATGAGTTTTGTCACTAAATTCAAAATCTAGGACTAAGCGATGAAAACTACCGTAAAAAAACGTATGCTGAAAAATTTAATAGTGGTACTCTTACTGCTAGGTATCGGAAGTATATGGCAAGACGTGATGATAGACAAAGAATCTCGTAAGTTTTTGCCACAAGGAAATTTATATACAATCAATTCTCACAACATGCATTTATACGGTTTGGGTGAGGGTAATACCACTATTGTTTTTATTGCAGGTTCAGGAACACCCAATGCTTTTACCGATTATTATTATTACCAGCAAGAATTGCAGCAATATGCGAGAACCGTTAGCTATGATCGTGCGGGGTTTGGCTGGAGTGAAAAAACAAACATTCCAAGGACAATTGATACGATCGTGGAAGAATTGCATGAGCTACTTAAAAAAGCAAATGAATCGCCGCCATACCTTTTAGTGGGACATTCTCTTGCTTCATTGGAGGTTATTCGTTTTGCCCAGCAATATCCTGATGAAGTAAAAGGAATCCTATTACTGGATAGCGGTAGTCCCGAATATTATGCAAATGATTTAGAAGCCAAGTCGTTAATCCTAAATAGATTCACGGCAGGACTGCGAGTCACAGGGATTGCCAGAGCATTAGGGAGTGCAGGCATTTTGCTCCCGTTCGCTGGAGAAAATTTGCGTTATGATTTACTTCCAAACGAAATGAAAGAAATCGATATCGCTATGTACTATAGGCATCTAGGGGACTCTAGTAATCTCAATTTTATAAGCCACATGAATGAAAATGCGAAAGTAGTAATGGATGGAGGATATTTGAAAGATATTCCATTCCTGATTTTATCATCAGAGAGTGGAAGTGATTGGGACGAAGTGCAACAGCAGCTTTTACATTGGTCTAACAAGAGCGTTCGGGAAACAATTCCGGCTTCTCAACATTACATCCATTGGTCGAATAAAGAGGTCGTTCTCAAGAAAATTGTAGAAACACTTACTCTGATCAGTAAAGACAAATAATCGGGCTTCCCCCAGTCATCCGGCTCCTGTTTCCCTACCTCTTGGACCATGCCCTCAGAATTTCCACGATACCAGGCTATCTCGTCAAGCTGAGCATCTCTGAAGTTAAATCAGAGATGCTTTACCGTAACCTTCATTTTCAGATCGACGATTTGTTTCATAATCGCAGAAAACTCCTCGAATTTCGCTTCCTGCAAGAAGCTCTCATTCTCCTGATAATCTTCTTGGCGTTCCTCCAGAACTATTACACTCCTATATTCGCTAGCAGAGGCAAAAAGGTTCAGCTGTTTCCGTCTATCTACCTACAATTTATCCACATCACAGGATAACTTTCTGGGTTGTTCACATCTACTCCTGTGAATACTGGTGATAACACGAGAAAATGACCGGGAAAACCGCATACACCCTGTGGATTACTCTGTGGAAAATGTGGATAAAAAAGTCGAGTTATCAACAGGAGGGAGACTCGTGAGAAAGAAACTCGCATTGATTTACTTGTTATTCCTGATATTGTCTCTTGCTACAAATATAGGAAAACCATTGGTAGCAAAGGAAAAACAACAGGTCATCATGCTGTTTGTGGAGGGGATGTCGTTTCATGATCTTGAGCAGCTAAAAAAGTTATCGACTGTGGATAAATGGTTGGATGGTGCAGGAGCTGGGGCTCTGTCCATAAGAACACCCGGATCGCGCACAGCCGCAAACGGCTATCTGCTCATGGGGAGCGGAGGTCAAGCGCTTTACTCGGATAAGAGCGGGACAGGCTATCATCCGTATGAAGCGCTCTCGTCGAAGGAAACAGCCGGTGAACGGGCGCAAGAGCTAGGCAGTGATCAGGCGACGGAGGTAGCGCGCTCCTCGATCATTTTTCCGGGTATTTTCCGGCTCTTGGCAGATAATCGGGAGAAACCATATTCTGCGCAAATCGGGCTTCTTGGGACCGTGCTTGCAGCAAACAACATTCAGGTCGCTTTATATGGAAATGGTGACTATGAGGATACCCGACAGAGACATGCCGTTCTGTTTGCGATGGATCAACAAGGAAGGGTTCCGACGGGGGACATTTCTGCAAAAAGCATGGAGCTCCTTCGTGGCTATCCGTACGGGATCAAGACAAACTACGCTTACTTGCTTGAGAAAATCCACAATGAGCATCAAGCAGGCTTGATCATTGCACAACTCTCAGATTTATCCCGGCTATACCAGTTGAGTGCAGATATGGACCCAGGTCAGTTTACCCGGCAGTATCAGCACGTTTTGCGCGACTTGTCCCTTTTCCTTGAACAGCTCCTTGTGGAACGTAAACCACACCAACGCATTGTATTGGCATCGCCAGCCGTCAATCATATGGCGACAAAAGAAAAGGCTCTCTTATCTCCAGTGATGATTTGGGGAGAGAAAACGAGTGGAGTTTTGACATCATCTACCACGAGGCAGTCGGGATTAGTCAGCGGACTGGATATGGTACCAACTATACTGTCTTGGCTGGACATATCCGTACCAAAAGGGTTGGCTGGTCATGTTATACGTACCGAAAAAGGGAACGGTCTCACTGCCCTACAGAATCAGGTAGACGAGATTCATCATACATATGCGACACGGCCAGCAGTGCTCTATACCTACGTCATGCTGCAGATTGTCATTGTAGGGTGTGCGGTCGTTCTCTGGTGGTACGGTCGGAAGGGGGAAGGAGCAGGACTTTTGTGGCTTCGTAGAGGAATACGTCTCGCGCTGCTGGCTTTATTATGGTTTCCTGCATTGCTTTTGGCAGAGAGCCTGCTCGACTGGCAGGTTTCTGGCGTGATTGTCTTGGGAGGACTCATCATGACTGCCTTGATCGCGGCTTTTTGGCAGGAAGCTCATACTCTCCAGCGAATCGTGATGACAGTTAGCGGGGTCACGACAGCCATTCTGCTGGTAGACGGATGGACTGGCGCTCATTTGATGCGGCAATCGTACCTCGGATATGATCCAGTAATCGGAGCAAGGTTTTACGGGTTAGGAAATGAATACGAAGGGGTCCTGATCGGCAGCACGATCATGCTTGTGGCTTCGCTATACGAGAGAATGCATGGGGGACAAAAAGAGCTAAGTGGGGAAAATAAATGGTTGCCTGCTGTCTCCGTGGTCATATACAGTGTCGTGCTTTACTATATGGTGGCACCGAACCTGGGAACGGACGCAGGCGGTTTTCTTGCGGGGCTGATCGGATTTACCGTGGCATTGTCACGTCTTGAGGGCTGGCGAATCGGAAAAAAAGGCCTCCTGCTGTTGGCAGGCGGCCTGGTTATGGGTATATGCTGTTTGATGGCAATCAGTCTCATGTCAGATCAGCCCTTGACTCATGTCGGACGTCTTTCCCAGCAGATTGTAAATGGGGAATGGTCCGAGGTAGGGCAGATGATTGAACGCAAGCTGGCGATGAATCTCCGCTTGATTCGCGTTTCCATTTGGAGCAAAGCATTTGTCGTCTCCCTGATTGCTCTAGGCGTTCTCACCTTGAAAAACGACCGCTTTTTGCACCATCTAGCGAAGGACACGCCTTACTTGGTCAAAGGCTTTGCTGGTGTCATTGTGGGAGCACTAGCTGGGCTGATCCTCAATGACTCGGGCATCGTCACAGCAGCTACCTGCATAACCTTTCTGGTGATTCCTGCTCTCTATGCCGCCTTGGAGGAGCCTGCGCAGGAGCGCTGTTCTACGTGAAGAGGGGATTACTCCTCTGATAGCGCACTCCACTCGTCATACAACTGCTCCAGTTCTTCCTTGGCAGCATGGATTTGATCGTTGCGTTCTTTTGCCTGCACATGATCGCTATAAATTTCCGGGAGACAGAGCTCTTCTTCCCATTTGACAATGTCGGCCTCTCGTTTTTGGATCGTGACCTCAATCTCTTCCAAACGGCGCTGACGTTGACGCTCGCGACGCTTCGCTTCCTTATCCAGCTCATAAGAGGATTTCTCAGGCTGTGCCGCTACGGTACCGCCTTGTTTTTTTGCGGGCTGCGCTGCTTGTTCGGCTGCGAGCTCTTCCAGCTCCTGCTTTTTCTCCACAAAGTAATCGTAGTTACCCAAATAGCTGGTCACGCCATCACCTGTCAGCTCTAAGACGCGGGTGGCAATCTTGTTTAAGAAGTAACGGTCATGGGAGACGAACAGGATCGTACCTGGATAATCGTACAGGGCGTTCTCGAGCACTTCCTTGCTGAAAATATCCAAGTGGTTCGTCGGCTCGTCGAAGATCAGGAAGTTTGCTTGCTTCAGCATGAGCTTTGCCAGAGAGACGCGTGCACGCTCTCCTCCAGACAGGTCGCTGATCTTCTTTTGTACATCATCACCGCTAAACAAGAAGTTGCCGAGCAAGGTGCGGACGTCCTTTTCCAGCATGTTCGGGTATTCATCCCAAATTTCGCCGAGTACCGTATTCCGTTCGTTCAGGTTCCGATGCTCCTGGTCGTAGTACCCGATTGTTACATTACTTCCGAAATGAATATCGCCGCGCAGCTTCGGCAACTGTTCCACAATCGTTTTTAACAGCGTCGATTTCCCAATACCATTGGGACCGACCAAGGCCACGCGTTCTTCGCGCTCGATTTCAAACGTAAGGCCTTGAGAAAGGACAGCATCCGGGTAGCCAATCCCGACGTTGTTTGCTTTCATCACAATGGTGCCGCTCATTTTCACCACATCAAAGGAGAAGTGGACGGATTTGTTGTTCATAATCGGCTTGTCCAAGCGGTCTATCTTTTCCAACGTCTTGCGTCGGCTCTGCGCTCGCTTGGTCGTCGTAGCCCGAGCGATGTTTCGCGCGATGAAATCCTCCAGCTTGGCAATCTCATCCTGCTGCTTTTCGAATCGCTTCAGGTCCTGTTCGAGCCGAGCCGCCTTTTCATCGAGGAAGCGGCTATAGTTACCGACATAGCGGGTAGCGCGTGTCCGTTCGATTTCATATACCACGGTCACGAGCTTGTCCAGGAAGTAACGGTCATGGGAAACTACGAGAATGGCGCCCTCGTAGTTTTGCAAATACATCTCCAGCCAAGTCAATGTCTCGATGTCCAGGTAGTTCGTCGGCTCATCCAGCAGGAGAATGGTAGGGGATTGGAGCAACAGCTTGGCTAATGCCAGACGAGTCTTTTGTCCGCCGCTCAATGTGCGGATCGGCGTCGTGTAATCGAAGTCCGCAAAGCGCAGACCATGCAAGACCCCACGAATCGCCCCTTCGTAGCTGTATCCGCCTTTTTCCTTAAAGGCTTCCGAGCGGTGAGAGTAATTTTCCAACAGCTGCTGGTAACGCTTCTCATCAGCGAGAATAGCCGGATCTCCCATTTTGGCCTCAAGCTCACGAAGCTCCAGCTCTTCCTTTTGCAAATGGGAAAATACGGAGAGCAACTCATCCCAAATTGATCGTTCCGATTCAAGGCCGCTGTTTTGTGCTAAATACCCGAGGGTTACATCCTTTGGAATGCGGATAATTCCTTTGTCGTAGCTTAGCTCGCCGGCGAGGATCTTCATCAGCGTCGATTTGCCTGCACCATTTACGCCAACCAGCCCAACCCGTTCCCCGGTTTGAATTTGCAGGGAGATGTCTTGTAGAATGGTTTCGATACCGTACGTTTTTTCTATATGTTCAGCTTGTAGCAAAATCATCGGATTCACCTCTTTATATACTAATGCCAGTGTAGCCTAGAGAGAGCGCATGGGACAAGCCTCGTGGGAATGTCCCATGCGTGTGACGAAAGAGGGATAGGTTGTCATGGACCAAAAAACGAATAAAAAACAGCTGCGGAGCCATATTTTGGAGAGGCGCAAGTCCATGTCTGCAAAGGAACGGGAGCAGCTTTCCAGAGAAGTGTGCGATCATTTGCTTTCTAATGAAAGGCTGGCTGATGCCAAAGTAATTATGGCTTTCCATCCTTTTGGCGATGAACTGGATATCCTGCCCTTTCTACATGAGGCAAAAAAGCGAGGCCAAGACATATGGCTACCGTTCACAAACGTTGCCGAGAGACGTCTCATTCCCTATCGGTATACAGGCCCGCACATGCTAAAGCAAGGAGTCTACGGGATTTGGGAGCCAGACCCTGCTCTGGCAGAGGAAGCGGACGTTTCACACTTGGATGCGATCATTGTTCCCGGTGTTGCTTTTGATAGCAAGGGCGGACGTATGGGGTATGGCGGTGGTTATTATGATCGCTTCCTGGCAACGCTGAAAAAGCTCCCGTTCTTGGTTGGAGTCGGCTTCTCTATTCAGGTTGTGGAGCATGTGCCCTTAGAGCCTCATGATGTTTTGCTAGATGCAGTTGTTACCGAAAAAGGTCTTCTGCATTTTTGAATGTTTTGTGTCAGTAGCTATGTCATGCCTTCTACTGTCGCGAATGGTGCTATCCGCCAAGGAAAAACGACGAGACGTTTTTGACAGAAAAGTGTACAATACTATCGAATGAGAAACCGGAGGAATGTATCGTGAGCAAATGGAAGGTAGGCGTTATTTCTGCAAGTGATTCGATTGCCAGAGGAGATCGTGTGGACGATCGTATGCCAATCGTTCGTCATCTGACAAGGGAATGGCTTCACGTAGATGTCGCTGTATACCGTGCCGTTAGTGATGATATGGAAGATCTGAAAGAACATATGATTGAACTCGTAGACCGCGAAAAATGCGATCTGTTGATTGTTACGGGGGGCACAGGACTTAGCCCGCGTGACGTTACGCCAGAAGTGACAGCGTGGGTCATTGACAGACCAGTCCCAGGCTTGGCCGAAGAAATGCGCCGTGCTGGTTTGAAGCAATCCAGACGGGCGATGTTGACCCGTGCAGTTGCAGGAACGAGGGGTAATTCGTTGATTATCAACCTCCCTGGAAATCCGAAAGGCGTAGAAATCTGTTTCAATGCGATTGGCGATATGCTGTCCGACGCTTTGCATATTTTGCAAGGAACGGGAGAAGCAAACGAAGATTGGGGAGGATTGCATTGGTAGAAAAACCTCAGATGCGGGAAGTGCCAGTGCGTGAAGCGATCGGAATGATGCTTCCTCACGATATGACGCAAATTTTGCCTGGAGAATTCAAAGGACGCTTGTTTAAAAAAGGACATGTTGTCACCGAGGCGGATATTGAGCCGCTGTTGTCCATTGGCAAAGAACATATTTATGTACTGGAGATGCCAGAAGGCTACATCCATGAGGAAGAAGCGGGCATTCGTATTGCGAAGGCTGTATCTGGACAAGGCTTGACCTTGACGCCCCCTTATGAGGGCAAGGTGTCGATGAAGGCCGCGAGAACAGGTTTAGCCAAAATCAACGAGGAAGCTGTCCATGCGTTGAATAAGCTCGAAGGAATTGCGTTCTCCACGATTTACGGCGATCAGGTCGTGCATCCGGGACATACTTTGGCAGCTACGAGAATCATCCCGTTAATTATGGAAGAGTCTCGAATCATCGAGCTGGAGCAGCTGGCCAAACAGTTTGATGAACCGATTGTCCAAGTAAAAACGTTTCAAGATAAAAGAGTGGGACTTGTTACGACAGGGGGAGAAGTTTTCTCTGGCAGGATTGCAGACAAGTTCGGTCCTGTCATTCGAAACAAGGTAGAAGCTCTCGGCTCTACTCTAGTAGACCAGCGTTTTGCGCCAGATGACAAGGAAGCGATCGAACAGCAGATTCACTCGTTCCTCGATGAAGGGGTCGATCTGATCTTGGTCACGGGGGGCATGTCTGTTGATCCAGATGACCGCACGCCTGGAGCGATTGCGGGAGTAGGAGCGGAAGTAGTGCGCTACGGTACGCCGATGCTGCCGGGCTCCATGCTGATGGTTGCTTACAAAGGCGATGTACCGATTCTCGGATTGCCGGGAGCGGTCATGCATGAAACGTTTACTTCCTTTGATGTATTTTTGCCGCGCATTTTGGCTGGGGAGCGAATTGTGGCATCCGATATGACAAGACTCGGATATGGTGGTTTACGAAAGTGCTAGCTGGTTAGACTGGCAAATAACGAAAAGCAAGCGACTTCACAAGCAAAAGGAGTGAACACGTATGAGCACAATTGGGATTCCTGGATTAATCTTAATTCTAGTTTTAGCCTTGGTGCTTTTCGGTCCGAAAAAGCTTCCGGAATTGGGACGTGCGGTAGGTCATACTTTGAAAGAATTCAAAAATGCTACGCGCAGTCTGACAAGCGACGATGAAGACGACGCTGAGGAGAAAAAACGCAAGGAGCTAGCAGCAAAAGAAGCGTCTGCCAAAACAACGCCTGTTATCGTTGAGAAGGAAGCGACGGAGCGGGAGCGAATTGAACGTGAAGTTCGTGAAAAAATGGAACGCGAGCGCTTGGAAAAAGAAATCCGCGAAAAGCTGGAGCAAGAGCGCCTGCAAATGGAAAAAGAGCAGAAGAACGCGTAACAGGTAAGGTTGGTGGTTACCATGAAGGATCAGGAAATGACAGTGGTAGAACACCTGACGGAGCTGCGCAAGCGCATCATATGGGTGCTGGCCGTGTTTATTGTCGCATTGATCGTCGGTTTTTTTCTCGCCGGTCCACTCGTGGATTATTTAAAGCAAGAACCGATTGCGGATGGCGTGCCCATTGTCTCGTTACATCCGTCAGACGCACTTCGTGTTTACATGCAGGTTGCTTTCATAGTGGGCGCTGTCATCACACTGCCTGTAGCACTTTATCACGTTTGGCGTTTTGTTTCGCCAGGGATGGAAGTACAGGAAAAGCGCGGGACGCTTTACTTCATCCCGGCGGCTTGTTTTCTGTTTATCGTTGGTATCCTGTTTGGCTACTACGTCGTTTTCCCGATGGTCATGCAGTTTATGACCAGTATTACAGCATCGATGGGTGCAGACCCGAACTACGGAATCGCGCAATACTTTGGCTTCATGTTTAATATGGTCATTCCGTTCGGGATACTGTTCCAATTGCCGATTATCGTCATGTTCCTGACGAGACTGCGCATCCTCAATCCAATGAGGCTGGCAAAGGCACGACGCTACGCTTATTTTGCACTGGCTGTCGTTGGGATTACCTTAACACCCCCTGAGATTATCAGCGATATTCTTGTGACCATCCCTTTGCTGCTTTTGTACGAGCTGAGCATTTGGCTATCACGTATTGTTTATCGCAAGCAATTGAAAGAACAAGAAGCGTGGGAACAAGAATACGGCAGTCAGGAAACAAACGAACCCGTTCAACAATGAGCATGAGAAAAGTCTTCTGTCCCGAGTGGCAGAGGACTTTTTTGTATTTCAGCAGAAATTGGGAAATACTACGGACGTTATGATCCGGGAGGTGCTGAATATGTGGCTGATCGTATGTTTGGGGTTACTCTTTTCAGGGAGTACTGCTAATGCCGCCGGGCCGGGGGAGCCTATCGAACTGTTTGATACGGACAAGCAGCGTGTTGTAGCTAGCTTTGAAAATACAGCTGGATTTCAGGAGGAAGCCCAGCAGATTTTGCAGAGTGTGAGCGGACGGGTCTTGGAGTTTAATCCATCGTTGGATTCTGCCATGATCGTAAAAATTCCGCTAGTCCCCCCAAAGTCGATGAAGTTAAAATCCGCGAGTCTCGATGCGATGATTGCAGAGATGTTTGTCATTATGCCCAAAAAAGAGGGGCGTCGTCCGTGGCTGATTCTGCATACGAAGGAATATGAGACAGTCGTTGTCGAGTTTACCAAAAAAGTTGACCATCTGAGGGAGCAAGTGAAGTTACCGTAAAGTGGTGCTTCTTCTTGTAAAAACAAGCCCGGTCGTCCATAAAAGTGACGAAACCGGGCTTTTCGATTATTTCATGGGAGTGAGGAAGGTTTGAGTGAAGTAGTCTGTAAAAACGCCCACTCCTAACTGAGTGAACCCTTTTTCGAGTACGTTTTTGCGATGACCTGGACTGTTCATCCAGCCTTCATGGGCTTCGATGGCATCCGTGTAGCCAGCTGCAATATTCTCACCGGCCATGCTATAAGCCAGAGAGGCACTTTTCATGCGGTCAAATGGATTACTCCCGGTAGTCGCAGAGATGTGATCGAAGAAATTGTTGCCCTCCATATCCATACTGTGTTTTCGTGCCACATCGGCAGCCTTTTCGTTCCATTGAAGGGGAGGAAGCTTATATCGGTAGCGAGAGACATTGACCAGATCGAGGATTTGCCGCTCAGATGCAGCATTGACCTGTTCTCGTTCACCAACACGAAGCGGCGGGGGATCAAAATTGGGTGCCTGACCTTGATAGGTCCATTTCGTTTCGTAAAAACTGCCGCGTAACAGCATTTGCGTTTCCATCATACGTACGGCGGTGACCTTGTTGCCATTCTGCTTGTCCAAGTAATAAAGGTAGGGGGTGCTGTCTTTCATAACGAGAGGGCGCTGCTGCTTTTGATTGGTGATCTGGATTTGTGCCCCCTGAAAAGAGAAAGAAACGATGTTTTGTACATTCAACTGACGCTCGAGTGATTGCTGGCTGGTGCCGACTCCGATGTTACCCAGCTTTGCTGTCGGAGCGAGCGAGTACACATCGACGACTTTGTCATTTGCGATGCCGACTTGCACGTATCGGGCAGGCTCTCGATTGTACACCCACCACTGATAGCCGAGACTGCTTGGCTCTTTGCGGGCAGGCTCACCCAATAGCTTGTGTACTTCCTTAGAAGACATGCCAAGAGCTATGTCAAAAATCGCGTTAGTTTTTTCCCCCTGAATGGGGGCTGCAGGTGGTTTGGTCGTTGCAGGCTTTTGGGGAAGCGGCAGAGAGGCAGGGACTGCATCGGGTGCAGTTTGTTTTTCAGGATGTCCGCTAGTGAATACTGGAGGTTCACCGACCCAAGCAGTTTGAGAAGTTTCATCCCAACCGATAGGCTTATTCAAGTGGCGACCGATCATGGACAGAGGTACATATAGCGTTCCTTCGTATTCTAGGGAAGCCGGTATTTCCTTACCCTCCTCCATATGGTATCCGGGCTTTTCGCTTGCGACGATTTCACGACCATCCCAATAGATGGAGGCGGGGGTAAGGTTGACCCGTATAAAGGAAGTAGTATCCGAAGTGAAGAGACGGCTGATTTCCAAGACTCCCAGGGCAATTAAGCCAATCCAGAGCCATTTGTGCATGGAACAATTCCCTCCTTAGGCCTGATTCTATGCTTCATTTATATGAGCGTGTCCGAATACTAGAACCTTTTTGCTAGAGAATGCATTTTAATAGGAGGAAGAGTAGTCAAGCAGTTGCAAATGGAAAAAAGTGAGGGAAACTACTTGCAAAGTACATAGTGATTCATTATTATAGGAATTGGGTGTTAGCACTCATAACAGTCGAGTGCTAACAACAGAAATATTGTTTACCTACATTTTTTGAGGAGGGTGTTTTTAGTGCTTAAGCCATTGGGTGACCGTGTGGTAATCGAAGCTATCTCCAAAGACGAAACGACTGCAAGCGGTATCGTTTTGCCTGATTCTGCAAAGGAAAAACCGCAAGAAGGCCGCGTAATCGCAGTAGGTTCTGGCCGTGTTGCTGACAACGGTGAGCGCATCGCTTTGGAAGTAAAAGAAGGCGATAAAGTAATCTTCTCCAAATACGCTGGTACTGAAGTAAAGGTAGACAACAAAGAATACCTCGTGCTGCGCGAATCCGATATCCTCGCGATCATCGGTTAAGGCTCTTAACATAGGAAGTCGAACGAATAAACACATAACAGGAGGTTGAGTTTAGATGGCTAAACAAGTCAAATTCTCTGAAGACGCTCGCCGCTCCATGCTGCGCGGTGTTGAAACTTTGGCAAATGCGGTTAAAGTAACCCTCGGTCCAAAAGGCCGTAACGTGGTTCTTGAGAAAAAATTCGGTTCTCCGTTGATCACCAACGACGGTGTAACCATCGCGAAAGAAATCGAGCTGGAAGACGCTTACGAAAACATGGGTGCGCAACTGGTTAAAGAAGTTGCTACCAAAACCAACGACATCGCTGGTGACGGTACAACAACTGCAACTGTACTTGCTGCAGCTATGATCCGTGAAGGTCTGAAAAACGTAACTGCTGGCGCTAACCCAATGGTTATCCGTCGTGGTATGGAAAAAGCAGTTCGTGCAGCTGTAGAAGAAATCAAATCCATCGCGAAGCCGGTTGAGAACAAATCCTCTATCGCGCAAGTAGCTGCTATTTCCGCTGACGATCCAGAAGTAGGTAACCTGATCGCTGAAGCAATGGAAAAAGTGGGCAAAGATGGTGTAATCACTGTTGAAGAATCCAAAGGATTCGTAACAGAACTGGAAGTAGTAGAAGGTATGCAATTTGACCGTGGCTACGCTTCCCCTTACATGATCACTGACACTGACAAGATGGAAGCGGTTCTGAACAACCCTTACATCCTGATCACTGACAAAAAAATCTCCAACATCCAGGAAGTTCTGCCTGTACTCGAGCAAGTTGTACAAAGCGGCAAACCACTCCTGATCATCGCTGAAGATGTTGAAGGCGAAGCGCTCGCTACTCTCGTAGTGAACAAACTGCGTGGTACCTTCACAGCTGTAGCGGTTAAAGCTCCTGGCTTTGGCGACCGCCGCAAAGCTATGCTGCAAGACATCGCTGCTCTGACTGGTGGCGAAGTGATCACAGAAGAGCTGGGTCTAGACCTGAAATCCACTAAGCTGGAGCAATTAGGCCGCGCTGGCAAAATCGTGGTTACAAAAGAAAACACAACTGTTGTTGAAGGTGCTGGAGACAAGGCTTCCATCGAGGGCCGCGTAACACAAATCCGTCAACAAATCGAAGATACGACTTCCGATTTCGATCGTGAAAAACTGCAAGAGCGTCTGGCTAAATTGGCTGGCGGTGTAGCAGTAATCAAAGTCGGTGCAGCAACTGAAACCGAACTGAAAGAGAAGAAACTTCGCATCGAGGACGCTCTGAACTCTACTCGCGCAGCAGTAGAAGAAGGTATCGTACCTGGTGGTGGTACTACTTTGATCAACGCAATCAAAGCGGTTGAAGCGATCAATGTAGGTGGCGAAGAGGCTGTAGGTGTACAAATCGTACTCCGTTCCCTGGAAGAGCCAGTTCGTCAAATCGCTGCGAACGCAGGACTCGAAGGTTCTGTAATCGTAGAGCGTCTGAAAAAAGAAGCAGTGGGCATCGGTTTCAACGCAGCTACTGAAGAGTATGTAAACATGCTCGAAGCTGGTATCGTTGACGCGGCGAAAGTTACTCGCTCCGCACTGTCCAACGCTGCATCCGTAGCGGCTATGTTCCTGACTACAGAAGCAGTAATCGCTGACAAACCAGAAGAAAACAAAGCTCCTATGGGCATGCCAGATATGGGTGGCATGGGCGGTATGGGCATGATGTAAGAAAGCGGCTCGCCGTTTTCTTCA